>JAUNBY010000074.1 GCA_030526935.1 Clostridia bacterium | reverse complement strand
CTATTTCCGCTTTGTAACCAGCAACGACGTCAGCCGCAGGGACGTCGATACCGCGGTGGACGCGCTCGAAGACGCTCTAAAATCAGGCGATTTTTAGGTATTTGCAAGTGTTATCAAACTTTGCCAAAATGTTGCTTGTTAATTAGCTTTCTTAATGGTATACTAATGCGTACCTTGATTGGTACGCGTTATTTCTATTTATTTGGAGGCGCGAAGATGAGCACATGTGCTATTGTCGGTATTAACTGGGGAGACGAGGGAAAGGGTCGCATGGTGGACTACCTTGCCGGCGTATATGACGTTATTGTCCGCTATCAGGGAGGCAACAATGCGGGGCATACCGTCATGAACGAGTACGGGAAGTTCGCGTTGAACCTGTTGCCGTCGGGCATATTTCATAAGGACAAAATAAACCTGCTGGGCGCTGGAACCGTAGTCGATCTGAAACACCTGGTGGAAGAGATAGGCAGGGTTAGAAGCCAGGGAGTCGAAATCAGCCCTGATAACCTTAAAATCTCCGACAGGGCGATAATCGTGTTCCCGTTCTATCCGCTGTTGGACGAAATGGAGGAGGAGCGCCTCGCGGGCGAGAAATACGGCTCGACAAAGCGCGGGATAGGCCCCGTATATGGCGATAAATATATGAAAAAGGCCATACAGATGGGGGATCTGTTGCGCCCCAAGTCCCTTGAGAAGCACCTTCATACGCTCATAGACTGGAAAAACGCGTCTCTTACCGGAATATACGCGCATGAGCCAATAAGCCGCGAATCCATAGACGAGTGGCTTGACTCATACGCAAAGCCGCTTAAGCCCTATATTGCCGATGCGGGAGAGGTGCTTAAAAACGCCGTCAAACAGGGAAAGAGCATATTGTTCGAGGCGCAGCTCGGCGCTTTGAGGGATATACAGTATGGCATATACCCATTCTCCTCATCGTCCTCGCCGTTGGCGGCATACGCCCCCGTCGGCTGCGGGCTTCCAAGCCTTAAGGTAGACAATGTGGTCGGAGTGGTGAAGGCTTATTCTACATGCGTGGGCGAAGGGCCTTTCGTCGGAGAACTCACGGATGAGACGGGCGATTGGATAAGGACGGCCGGAGGGGAATACGGAGCCGCCACGGGCAGACCGCGCCGCGTCGCGTGGCTCGACATAGTGGCGACAAAATACGGAGTGGAGCTTCAGGGAGCCGACGAGCTTGCGCTTACAAAGCTCGACGTATTGTCGGGACTTGAGAAAATACCGGTTTGCGTAGGTTATAAACTGAACGGCGAAACGGTAACGAGTTTCCCCTATACCCCCGATCTGTACGACTGCGAGCCGGTATACGTTACTTTGAACGGCTGGGATGAGGATCTGACCGGCGTAAGGAGCTTCGACGCGCTTCCAAAGGCCGCCAGGGAGTACGTGCTGTTCTGCGAGGAAAAGCTCGCCTGTCCGATAAAATACGTATCCGTAGGCCCGGACAGGGAACAATTGATAATCCGCTAGGGCGTGTTAATAACGCGGGAGGTTTGTATGCGAGATACTTATCAGACGCCTCTGAACAGCCGCTACGCAAGCGCCGAAATGAGCCGCCTTTTCAGCGACGATAACCGCTATGGACTCTGGCGCAGGCTCTGGGTGGCGTTGGCCGCCGCCGAAAAGGAGCTGGGGCTTAATATAACCGACGAACAGATAGCTCAAATGAAGGCGCAGGTTGACAATATTGACTACGACGCCGTCAGGCGATACGAGGAAATGACGCGACACGACGTTATGGCGCACGTCCACGCTTTTGCCGACTTATGTCCCCTCGCGTCGGGCATAATACATCTGGGCGCCACAAGCTGTTACGTAACCGACAACGCCGACGCCATAATACTCAGGCAGGCGCTTACTCTTATCCGCAAAAAGGTCATCGAGGTATTGAGAAGGCTTAAGAGCTTCGCGCTTGAGTATAAAGACATGCCGTGTCTGGGATACACGCATTTGCAGCCCGCTCAGCTCGTTACGGTGGGAAAGCGCGCGGCTTTGTGGATGCAGGATCTGACAATGGACGTGGACGACATAGATCACGTTCTTGGAAATGTAAAGCTTTTAGGGTCTAAGGGCACAACCGGAACGCAGGCGAGCTTTCTTGAACTGTTTGACGGCGACGAGGAAAAATGCGCAAAGGCCGAGCGGCTGATAGCCGTGGCGATGGGAGTCGACGGGGTGTTCGACGTAAGCGGGCAGACATATCCGCGCAAGATGGACTTCAGCGTCATGGCCGTATTGTCGTCCGTAGCGCAAAGCGCGTATAAATTCGCTCAGGATATGAGGCTTCTGCAGTCTTTTCACGAGCTCGAGGAGCCGTTCGCGAAGGGACAGGTAGGTTCCTCCGCTATGGCATATAAGAGAAATCCCATGAGAAGCGAGAGGATATGTTCGCTGTCAAGGCACGTCATGACGCTATTGCAAAACGCCTCGATGACGGCCTCTACGCAGTGGTTCGAAAGGACGCTCGACGATTCGGCCAACCGCCGCATAACGCTCCCGGAAGGCTTTCTGGCGCTGGACGCGGTGCTCGAGCTTTACGCCAACGTCGTGGACGGCATAGTCGTATATCCGCGCGTGATTTCAAAGCGCATAGACGAGAACTTGCCATTTATGGCCAGCGAGAATATATTGATGGAATGCGTCAAGCGCGGGGGAGACAGGCAGAAGCTTCACGAGAGGATACGCGTTTTGTCGCAGGAGGCGACAATCCGCATGAGAACGCAGGGGCTTGACAACGATTTGTTGGACAGGATAGCCGATGATCCCGCGTTCCCATTAAATCGGGAGGATTTGATGAATCTTCTCGACGCGAGGCTATATACGGGGCGCAGCGCTCATCAGGTGGAGGAGTTCATAAAAACGCGGGTTGACCCGCTGCTTTCCGGAGAAATGATAATCATTGGAGATGTTAGGATATGATGAAATGTCAATAAACAAAAAAGAGGTTTCCCGCGCTGTAGTCAGCAGACTTCCGAATTATTACAGGTTTTTGAGTAATCTCGAAAAGTCTGGGCTGGTGAGAATATCCTCTCAGGAACTTGGGAATCTCATGGGACTGACCGCTTCTCAGATACGCCAGGATATGAACTGCTTCGGAGGTTTCGGCCAGCAGGGATATGGTTATAACGTAATGGAGCTTCGAAGGCATATCGGCGAGGTGCTGGGTCTTACCAGGAAATACTCAATGGTAATAGTCGGAGCGGGAAATATCGGACAGGCGGTAGCGGGTTACAACGGATTCAGGAAAATGGGATTCAGCGTCGAGGCGCTTTTCGACGAGAAGCCCAAGGACAACGTCCGACCCGTGAGCGAACTTGCGCAATATGTAAGGGAAAACAATACCGACATCGGGGTTATCGCGGTTCCGGAACATGCGGCACAGGCGGTGTGCGATACGCTTTGCGCCAATGGCATAAAGGCCATATGGAATTTCGCGCCGGTGAACCTCGTAGTACCTCAGCATGTTATATTGAGAAGCGTCCATCTGTCCGACGCGCTATTGGTTCTTTCCTATTATATGAAAAACGATTTCACGAAGGGAGAGTGACGAAGTGTCTAAAAACTACGACAAAGACGACGATAGACGCCGGGATCAGTACGACGAGAACCGCGACGCGGATAACGCGGGATATATCGAAAAGGATTACGAAGGCGGCGGCGAAGCGCGTAATAACGACGCGAAAGGCGATGAACCGGACGACTCGCAGGACGTCGTCGTAAGCCGTAGGGAAAGAAAAAGAAGGGCGGCGCTGAAAGCGAACGCCGAGATGGACGCGAATGAAGACAAGTCGGGAAAAAAGGCTCGCGAGGGTGAAATACCTCGCAAAACGGCGTCTGCGCGCAAAAGGAAATCAGTAAATTACAGAAAAGCCGCGCCCAGGAACGCCCGCAAAGGCGGATGGCTGTCGGGAACGTTCACGGCTGTTATGGCTATAGCCCTTTTCGCCGTGATAGTGTTCTCGGCCGGGGCGTTTGTCAGGAGCGCCAATTTCGACGCGAAGGCCGAAGCGATCATGGACGAGCGCTTTTATCCCGGCATATCGATAGACGGCGTGGACGTATCTAATATGACGCTTGAACAGGCTTTGGAACGCTGGGCTGAAATAGACGAACGCAATCGCGCCGAGTGCAACATAACGCTGCACGTGGATGAGCATACATGGGTTCTGACGCCCGATACGATGAGCTATTCGTCGGATTATGAAACGATTATTCGTCAGGCGTGGGATGTAGGTCGCTACGGGACGTTCTCTCGCCGCACGCTCACGATTGAGAAGACCGCGGGCGCGTGGAAGCATAATTTCGAAACGACATCGGGCTTTGACGAGGATGCGCTTACGCAGACTATGGAGGCGATCGCGCTGGAGGTATCCGAACCCGCCGTTGACGCTACGATCGCGGGCTTTGACGAAATAGACGGATTTACGTTTTCCGCCAGCAAATCCGGAATGATCGTCGATCCTCACGACCTGTTCGACGCGGTTTCGCAGGCATATGAATCGGGACAGGATGAAGTGACGCTAAACAGGCATGTCGTGGAACCCACTAACACCATAAACTCGCTAAGAGGCAGATTCGGCCTGATCGCCACGACGACGACAAGCGCGTCATCCTCGTCCTCGAACCGCCTGAACAACCTGAACATTGCCTGCAAAACCATAAACGGCCTTAGAGTAGATCCGGGCGAGACCTTCTCATTTAACGAGACGCTTGGAAAGCGCACGCGCGCCAAGGGCTATAAGGGCGCGCCCGCCCTGTCGAGCGGTACTCATACCTCTCAGGTGGGCGGCGGAATATGCCAGGTTTCGACGACGCTTTTCAACTCTGTCGCGAAGGCGGATATGGAGATAGTCATGCGCTACCCGCATTCCATACCATCGACATATATCGCCAGGGGACTTGACGCTACAGTCAACTGGCCCAATCAGGACTTCCGCTTTAAAAACACCTCCGATTATCCCATATACATTTCCGCGCGCCTGACAGGCTCAAAGCAGGTAGTAGTCAGCGTATACGGAAAGCTTTTGGACGACGGAGTCACGATAAAGCTCAAATCACGCACGGTCGATTCCACGCCCCCGGGAGATCCTACGTATACATATACAAACGAGATACCCACGGGACAAAGGCGATGGGCGGAGGAACGCCGCACGGGGTACAGGGTCATAACCTATAAGTTCTACTACGACGCCAGCGGCAACGAGATAAAGCGCGAGGAGCTGTTCAAAAGCGTCTACGCGTCCAGCGGCGGCGTAGTCGAGATCGGAAGATAGGCATATACATAAATATAACACGCCGCCATTAAATGCTCACATTTGTTTACCGACTCTTATGTTGCAAATCCGAGCCAGGTGTGCTATCATAACTTGGTTACGCTGTCAGGGAATACAGTTTTATCAGGAGGCAGGTTTAATTATGAAGACAACTGTGGAAAAGATCTCGTCGAACGAGGTGAAGATATCTTTTGAGGTAGAAGACGATTTGATGCAAAAGTACGTCATGAAGGCGTATAATTTGCTCAAGGGACGCATCGCTATACCCGGATTTCGCAAAGGACACGCACCGAAAAAGGTCATAGAAATGCACTACGGAAAGGACGTTTTCCTCTCCGAAGCGTTTGAGAGCATGTTCAGAGAGGTCTATCCGCAGGCGATTAAGGATAATGATATTGTGGCGGTCGACCAACCGCGGGTGGATGTGGTTAAACTGGAAGCCGATGAACCCGTTGAGTTCACGGCTCAGGTATACGTCTATCCCGACGTGGAACTTGGAAAGTATAAGGGCGTCGAGGCGACAAAGCAGGAAATCGACGTTACCGACGACGACGTGATGGCTGAAATAGAGCGAGCCCGCGAAAGCGTCGCCAGGTTTACCGACATTGAAGACAGGCCAGTAAAGCTTGACGACGAAGTTGAAATCGATTATGAAGGCTATTGCGAGGGCGAGCAGTTTAAGGGCGGAACCGCGAAGGGTCAGAAGCTTACTGTAGGCTCCGGCATGTTCATACCGGGCTTTGAGGATCAGCTCATCGGCAAAAACGCGGGCGACGAGGTCGATGTAAACGTGACCTTCCCCGACGAATACCACGCGAAAGAACTTGCGGGAAAGCCGGCGGTTTTCAAAGTTAAGATAAACTCCATTCGGGAAAAGGAACTTCCCGACATAGACGACGAGTTTGCCAAGGACGTATCGGAATGCGATACGCTTGAGGAGTATAAGGCTCAGATTCGCGAAAAGCTCGAAAAGAACGCTTCGGACAGATCAGACGCCGCGTTTGAAAACGAAGTGCTTTCCAAGGTTGTGGATAATTGCTCCGTTGATATACCGCAGGCCATGCTCGATGACAAAGTCGAAAGCATGTTGCGCGAACTGGGAATGCAAATGAGCAGACAGGGCATCAATATGCAGCAGTATATGATGATGACCGGAGCGACCCCCGAGCGCTTGAGAAGCGCCTATCAACAGCGCGCGCAGGACGAGACGAAGATGGAACTGGTACTCGAGGCTATCAGAAAGGCTGAGGGCATAGAGGCCACGCCGGAAGAAATAGAGGCGGAAAAGGTCAGGGAAGCGGAAGGCATGGGTAAGACCCTCGAAGAATTTGAGCAGATATACTCCGACAGATTCGACGATTACTTCAAGAATAACCTGGCTATGAGAAAGACGGTAGAAATGCTGAAGAACGAGGCCGTCCCGGAATCGGACGAGGATGAAGACGGCGAAGAAGTCGAAACCATAGAGATTGAGACGGCCGACGAATCCAAAGAATAATGCAGTTAAGCTCTGAAAGAATGACGCCCGGGTGATTAACCGGTCGCGTTAGAAGGCATACTTGCTGTAAAGGAGGTTTTTGAGCTTATTATGAATCTTATACCATATGTAGTCGAGCAGACCAACAGGGGAGAACGCTCCTACGATATATTCTCGCGTCTTCTTAAAGATAGAATAATATTTCTTGGCGGCGAGGTGGACGACGACAGCGCCAATCTCATAGTGGCGCAGATGCTTTTTCTCGAAATGGAAGACCCGGACGCCGATATAATGCTTTATATCAACAGCCCGGGAGGCGTCATAACCTCCGGAATGGCGATATACGATACTATGAAGTACCTCAAGTGCGAGGTCTCCACCGTATGTATAGGAATGGCCGCTTCGATGGGCGCGTTTTTGCTCGCCGCCGGCGCCAAGGGCAAGCGCAAGGCGCTTCCGAACGCCGAGATAATGATACACCAGCCCTCCGGAGGCGCCAAAGGTCAGGCGACGGATATACTGATACAGGCCGAGCAGATTTTAAAGATTAAAAAGAAGATGAACATAGAACTGGCTAAAAACACCGGCATGTCCATCGAGCAGATAGAGAAGGACGTGGAGCGCGATCACTTTCTGACCGCCGAGGAAGCGATGAAATACGGCATTATCGACGAAATAATACCGCCCAGGCGATAGGCTAAAAGGAGCAAAAATGGCAAGCAAAGATGATATAAAGCAGGTAAGGTGCTCTTTCTGCGGAAAAACGCAGGATCAGGTTCGCAGGCTGGTCGCGGGGCCTGGAGTGTACATCTGCGATGAGTGCGTATTGCTGTGCGACGAGATAGTGTCGGACAATATGGACGCGACCAATGTCCAAAGCGGCAAAAAACTCATGCGTCCGCGCGAAATAAAAGAGATACTCGACCAGTATGTAATAGGTCAGGAGACGGCGAAAAAGACGCTGTCCGTCGCGGTATACAATCACTATAAGCGCATAGCGTACCCATCGCGCAAGAGCGACGTGGAACTGCAAAAATCCAACGTGGTAATGCTCGGCCCCACCGGATGCGGAAAGACGTATCTGGCGCAGACGCTGGCCAAGATACTCAACGTGCCTTTCGCCATAGCCGACGCGACGAGTTTGACTGAAGCCGGATATGTCGGCGAGGACGTCGAGAATATACTCCTTCGCCTCATACAAAACGCCGATTACGACATTGAACTGGCTCAGCGCGGAATCATATACATCGACGAGATCGATAAGATCGCCCGCAAGTCGGAAAATGTCTCGATAACGAGGGACGTGAGCGGCGAGGGCGTTCAGCAGGCGCTTTTGAAGATGCTCGAAGGCACTGTTGCCTCCGTTCCCCCACAGGGCGGACGCAAGCATCCCCATCAGGAGTTTTTACAGATCGACACCACGAATATACTGTTCATATGCGGCGGAGCCTTCGACGGCATAGATAAGATCGTCGCCAGCCGCATAGGGAAGAAGGTTCTGGGATTTGGCGCGGATGTAAAGTCCCGCGAGAAGGTGGCCGACGAGGAAATAATGTCTCATGTCCGCCCGGAGGATTTGCTTAAATTCGGCCTCATCCCCGAGTTTGTCGGAAGACTTCCGGTTATGATAACGCTCAGTCAACTCGACGAAGAGGCGCTTATGCGCATACTTACGGAGCCTAAGAACGCTCTCGTCAAGCAGTATATGCGCCTGCTTGAGATGGATAAGGTGGAACTTGAGTTTACCGATGACGCGCTTAAAGAGATAGCGGCGATGGCGCTCAAGCGCAAGTCCGGAGCCAGAGGTCTTCGCGCGATAATC
The DNA here is from genome assembly GCA_030526935.1 of Clostridia bacterium. Taxonomy (GTDB): domain Bacteria; phylum Bacillota; class Clostridia; order Christensenellales; family Aristaeellaceae; genus JAUNBY01. Next base: position 2,026 of record JAUNBY010000074.1, on the reverse strand, counting down.
GAAAGCGTCATGCTCAATACGATGTATGACATACCCTCGCAGGACTCAATAGACAAATGCATAATAACCCGCGAAGCCGTGCGCGGAGAGGCCGACCCTGTATTGATAGCGGGAGAGTCCGCATCGCATCGCCGCATCGCCGCGAAACAGAAGGCACAGGTAATGCCTCCGTCTCCGTCGGTGTCGTAACGGGGAGCAATACAGAATAGAATCAGAGCATCCTTCTCATACTATCGACGTTGGGAGGGATGCTTTTTGATGGTCGCGCTTATGCTCATACAGTTGGCGGTGACGATAATCGTTGGCATATATTTTTTCAGGCAGTTAAAAAACCAGTCAATAACGGAAGGCCCCAGGACAAACGGCGAAAGCCGCGATATGCACAGGCTCGGAAACATGCGCATGATAAGCCTCACAAAGCCCTTGTCGGAAACCGTAAGACCGGCGTCTCTTGAGGAAATCGTAGGCCAGCAAAACGCAGTGAAGGCGATGAAGGCCATACTGTGCGGCCCCAATCCGCAGCATGTACTTATCTATGGGCCTCCGGGGGTGGGAAAGACATGCGTGGCGAGGCTGGTTTTGGAACAAGCCAAGCTCTCGGCCGGAACCCCCTTTCGCCCCGACGCGCCGTTTATCGAGATAGACGCCACATGCGTGCGCTTTGACGAACGGGCTATAGCCGATCCGTTGATTGGAAGCGTACACGATCCGATATATCAGGGGGCGGGAAACCTCGGCATCAACGGGGTTCCGCAGCCCAAGGAGGGCGCGGTGACGAGGGCGCACGGCGGAGTGCTGTTTTTGGACGAGATAGGGGAGATGCACCCGATTCAGATGAACAAACTGCTTAAGGTGCTGGAAGACAGAAAAGTCCGCTTCGAGTCCGCCTATTATGACCCTTATGACAATAAGACGCCAAAGCATATACACGACATATTTAAAAACGGCTTGCCGGCGGACTTCAGACTTATAGGAGCGACGACCCGCTCGCCCGAGGAGATAGTTCCCGCGCTGAGGTCCCGGTGTATGGAGGTCTTCTTTGATCCCCTCGATACGGCGGATCTTTATCAAATAGCGCTGACGGCCGGCAAACGCGCGGGATACGAGCTTGACGACGAAGACGCGAGATTGATTGGCCGCAGTTCGAGAAGCGGGCGCGACGCGGTAAACATCGTGCAAATGGCATCGGGATTGGCGAGGCAGGCGCAGCGCAACCATATACTCAAGGCCGATGTGGAATGGGTAATAGAATGCGGCCGTTATCCGCAAAGGCCCGACCCCATCAGGTTGCGTCCGCCTCAGGTCGGAATAGTTCACGCGCTCGCGGTATTCGGCTCCAATCAGGGCGTGGTTTTGGAGCTTGAAGCCACGGCGAGGTCTGGCAATGGGAACGTCAAGGTAACCGGGATTATAGATACGGAGGAAATTGGCCAATCCGGGCATAAGCTCACCCGCTCCTCAACCGCGCGCGCGGCGTCTCAAACCGTGATAACCGCGCTTGGTGAAGAAGCCGGGAAATACGATATTCATCTCAATTTTCCGGGAGGCGCGCCCGTAGACGGCCCTTCGGCGGGCGTAGCGATGGCCGTGGCCATACACTCGGCCATACATGGCGTTTGCGTAAGGGGCGACGCGGCGTTCACCGGAGAGGTGTCGGTTCAGGGACGCGTACTGCCGGTTGGAGGCGTTTCCGAGAAAATTCAGGCGGCTATAAAGGCTGGATTGAAAACCGTCGTAATACCTCGCGAAAACATAAAGTCCACATACGAATCGCTTCCGATACAGGTGCTGGCTGTATCGGAGCTGTCGCAGGCAATATCGATAGCCCTCGCAAAACCCGCCGCAACTATCCCCCTTCCCGCCGCAACCGTCAAGGAATACGATAATAAACCCGCCGCCGCCAGCGCGCGGTGACGGCGGTTCAGCAGACATTTGTTCCCGTCGCGTTTCAGACGCAATTCCTCGCTTTGCCCGAAGACCCTGACGTAGCGCTAATACGTATGCGGCCTTCGCGCTTCGCGAGGCG
>JAUNBY010000073.1 GCA_030526935.1 Clostridia bacterium | reverse complement strand
ACCTCACCCGCCCGCTTCGCGGGCACCCTCTCCAGAGGAGAGGGCTAGCGCGCCCCTACGGGGTTCGTTGTCGCGTGAGGTTAATATATATCACAACCCACATCGTCGTTATAGAACGTGTAAAAAGGCGGCTTTCGAATCTCACGAAAGCCGCCTTAACGATATTATCAGTCTCCCAGAGTCCCTTTAAGCCCTGCCGCCTCAGACCTCCACTTCGCCCGTATAGTCGCGCTGGGCGTCGCCGGTCATCATGATGCCTTCGGGGTCTAAGCGTATATTCATATCGCCTCCGGTCATGCGCACGGTTATATCCCTGCCTTCGGGGCAGTATTTAAGGCGCGCGGCGGCGGCGACCGACGCGCAGGCGGCGGTTCCGCAGGCGAGGGTTTCGCCTATGCCGCGCTCCCAGACGCGCACGATGATGGTCGTCTCGTCGAATACCGAGACGAAGGAAATGTTCGCGCGGTTGGGGAATATGGGCGCGTTTTCGAGCGCGGGGCCGTATTTGGCGAGGTCTATGCCGTCGGTGTCGGGGACGAATATCACGCAGTGGGGATTGCCCATGGACACGCAGGTTATGTTGAAATCGCGGTCGAGTATGGAATACGGCTCGTCTATGACGCTTTGCATGTCGAGCGTCACCGGTACCTTAGAAGCTTCAAATTCGGGCTTTCCCATGTCTATAGAGACCGAGTAGACCTCGTCCTCGCGAACGAAGAGCTTCGCCCTGAATACGCGAACGCCCGTCTCTATGGTCGCCTCGCGCCTTTCGCGGGATATTACGCCCGTGTCGTACAGGTGCTTGACCACGCAGCGCATGGCGTTTCCCGAGACCTCGCCCGGCGTGCCGTCGCGGTTGAACATGCGCATCTTCGCGTCGGCGACGGCGCTTTTTTCTATCAGCACTATTCCGTCTCCGCCTATGGCGTGCTGCCGGCTCGAAAGCCATACGCTCAACGCCTCCGGGCTTTCTATGGTCTGATTAAAGCAGTCGAAGTATATATAGTCGTTGCCGCTGGCGCGCATTTTGACGAAGCGCAGCTTCTTCTTTCCCTTCGGCATGTGCGCCATATCGACGAGTTCTATGTTGTCGGCGTTGTAGCCGCTTTGTATGGCCTCGAAAAGCGCCCTGGCGGTATCCAGGCTCGTAAGGCAGGCTATGCCCCTTTCGACCGCCTTGCGCCTCAGTTGCACGCTGTCGCGCTGGGGAAGGGTTCCCCGGGTGGACGTCGAAATCAGGTATTTGACCCTGCCGTCGTCCAGAAGGCGCATTATGTCGCTCTTGCCGTCGTGCAATTTGCCTACGTGGGCGCAGTTTATGCCCGCCTGCTCTATGGCGGCGGCGGTGCCTTCGGTCGCGTAAAGCGAGAAGCCCAGGGTGCTTATCAGATGCGCGAGCTTCACGGCCTCGCGCTTGTCGCGATCCCTTACGGTTATGAGCACTCCGCCCGAATGCGCGATCTGGCTTCCGCTGGACAAAAGTCCCTTGTAAACCGCCTCGCCCATCGTGCGCCCCACGCCAAGCACCTCTCCGGTTGACTTCATCTCAGGCCCCAATTGCGTGTCCGCGTCGGTGAGCTTCTCAAACGAGAATACCGGCACCTTCACCGCGTACAGGGGCGCGCGGCGATATAGCCCCGTGCCGCAGCCTATGTCTTTTAGCTTCTCGCCCAGCATTACGCGGGCGGCGACGTCAACTATGGGAAGCGTCGTGACCTTGCTTATATATGGTATGGTCCTCGAGGCGCGCGGGTTGGCCTCTATCACGTAGACCTCGGACTGGTAGATGACGTATTGTATATTTATGAGACCCACCGTGTTGAGGCCGACGGCAAGCTGCTTCGTACACTCTATGAGCCTTTCGGTCACGGGGCCTGTCAGGTTCCAGGCGGGGTATACGGCTATGGAGTCGCCGGAGTGCACGCCCGCCCTCTCTATATGCTCCATTATGCCGGGTATGAGAACGTCCTCGCCGTCGCACACCGCGTCTATCTCGACCTCGGTTCCCATCAGGTATTTGTCGATGAGTATGGGGTCGTCTATGCCCTGATCGAGTATCAGGTTCATATATCGCCTTATCTGCTCGTCGTCGAAGGCTATTATCATGTTCTGGCCGCCGAGCACGTAGCTTGGCCTTACAAGAACCGGATATCCCAGCGCCTTCGCCGCCTGCAAAGCCGCCTCCACCGTGTGTACACTCGTGCCGCGCGGGCGCTTTATGTCGAGCTTTTCAAGAAGCGCGTCGAACTTTTCCCTGTCCTCCGCGGCGTCTATGGCCTCGACCGAGGTTCCAAGTATCCTGACTCCCATCGCCTTGAGCGCCTTGGTGAGCTTTATCGCCGTCTGCCCTCCGAACGCCACTACGACGCCGTCGGGCTTTTCGGTGTTTATAACGCCCGCGACGTCCTCCGGGGTCAAAGGCTCGAAATAGAGCCTGTCGGCGGTGTCGAAGTCGGTAGAGACGGTCTCGGGGTTGTTGTTTATCATCGCGACCTCGTAGCCGCGCTCCTTAAGCGTCCATACGCAGTGCACGCTCGCGTAGTCGAACTCTATGCCCTGCCCTATCCTTATGGGGCCGGAGCCAAGCACTATGGCGCGCTTTTTGCCCGACGGCCGGGCGTCTATGAACATTTTTGCCTCGTTGACCTCGTCGTAGCTCGCGTAGAAATACGGCGTCTCGGCCTCAAACTCGGCGGCGCAGGTATCGACCATGCGGTAAGAGGGGACGAGCGGGTTTTCGACTTTCGCGCCCGTAAGCCTCTCAATCGACGCGTCGGTAAAGCCCATGCGCTTGGCGCTTACATACGCCTCGCGGGGAAGCGTTCCGTTTAATTCGCCAAGCGCCTTTTCGGTATCGGCGATGTTTTTGAGCTTCTCCAGGAACCATTCGTCGATGAGCGTGACGTCGTGTATCTTTTCGATAGACGCCCCGCGCGCGAGAAGTTCGTACACCTCGAAAAGCCTCTCGTCGGTCGGGTGGGCGATCCTTTTGAAAAGCTCCGCGTCCTCAACATCGCAAAGTTTAGCAAGCCTCGGCGTATCAAGCCTTATCTCGCAGCCGCGAACGGCCTTCATGAGCGCCTGCTCAAAGCTCGAGGCTATGGCCATTACCTCGCCCGTGGCCTTCATCTGAGTGCCCAAGTCGCGTTTGGCGTATACGAATTTGTCGAACGGCCAGCGCGGGAATTTTACGACTATATAGTCTATGGCGGGTTCAAAAAACGCCGTGGTCTTGCCGGTTATGGCGTTTGGTATTTCGTCCAGGCACATGCCCACGGCTATTTGAGATGCGACCTTGGCTATGGGATAGCCCGTGGCCTTCGAAGCCAGCGCCGACGAGCGGGATACGCGGGGATTTACCTCTATGACCGCGTATTCGAACGACTCCGGCTCCAGCGCGAACTGCACGTTGCAGCCGCCCTCGACGCCAAGGGCCTTTACTATGTCTATGGCGGCGGTTCTGAGCATTTCATACTCGCGGTCGGCGAGAGTCACGGCGGGGGCGACGACTATGGAATCGCCCGTATGGACGCCCACGGGATCGACGTTTTCCATCGAACAGACGGCTACGCAGTTGTCGCGGCTGTCGCGGACGATTTCAAATTCGATCTCCTTCCAGCCCGCGATGCACTTTTCGACGAGTATCTGACCTATGGGAGAGACCTCTATGCCGGTTCTGGCGCGGTCGGTAAGCTCCGCCTCGTCGTTGGCTATGCCTCCGCCGGAGCCTCCCAGCGTGAACGCGGGGCGGACGATGACGGGATAGCCTATATTCGCGGCCAGGGCTACCGCGTCGGTGACGCTCGTAACGACGTCGCTCGGTACGCAGGGCTGGCCTATGGAAAGCATCGTGTCCTTGAACATGCGCCTGTCCTCGGCGCGGTCTATGGTGTCCAGAGTGGCGCCCAGAAGCCTTACGCCCTGCTCCTTAAGAAAGCCCTCCCGGGCCAGCTTCATCGAAAGGGTCAGGCCGTTTTGCCCGCCCAATGTCGAAAGCAGCCCGTCGGGCTTCGTCTTTTTGATTATCCGCCTGAGCGTTTTGGTCGTGAGCGGCTCTATATATATCTCGTCCGCGACGGCGGAATCGGTCATAATCGTCGCGGGGTTGGGGTTTACCAGAACGACCTGAAGCCCCAGCGCCTTAAGCGCCCGGCAAGCCTGCGTTCCGGCATAGTCGAATTCGGCGGCCTGCCCTATCACTATGGGGCCGGAGCCTATTATCATAACGCGCTTTAATCCATCGTACAGCGGCATCTTTACACCTCCATCATTTCCACGAAGCGGTCGAACAGAAATTCCGTATCGTGGGGGCCTGACCGCGCTTCGGGGTGGAACTGAACCGAGAACGCCTTTTGATTCGGGTAATCTACGCCCTCGTTCGTCCCGTCGTCGAGGTTGACGTATGAAGATATGGCGTCTTTGGGAAGCGAGCCGTCGACGAGCGCGTAGCCGTGATTCTGACAGGTGACGAACAGCCGTCCGTCCGATACGCGCCTGACGGGTTGATTGGCTCCCCTGTGGCCGAACTTAAGCTTAACGCTCTTCGCTCCCTGCGCAAGCGCCAGAAGCTGATGTCCAAGGCATATTCCCATTATGGGGACGCCCTTTCCAACTAAACCCGAGACCTCGCTTATGAGCTTATGATAGCCCGAGGGATCCCCCGGCCCGTTGGAGAGCATTATGCCGTCGGGCTTCGTGTCCAGAATATCCTGCCAGCTCGCGCTCGCGGGAGCCACAGTCACGCGGCAGCCGAGCCGAGCCAGGCTTTCGGGTATGGCGAGCTTTACGCCGAAATCCCAAAGCGTGACCCTGCGCCTGTAATCGGGCTTTACGCCCTGCGGGACGTATTCGTAAAAGTCCTTGCAGCTCACCTGATATACGTCGCTTGACAGCGACTTGCCCGCGAGCTTTTTGGTAAACGCGGACATGTCGCCGGGCAACTGATCCACTATGGCGGCGTTCATGACGCCCGCTTCCCTCAAAGTCATCGTCAGAGCGCGGGTGTCCACGCCCGAAAGCCCTATGACGCCGGTCTTTTCCATGTATTCGCCGAGATTTCCCCGGGATCTGAAGTTGGACGGTTTATCGCAGGCTTCCCTGACGATATAGGCGGACAATCTCGGCCTTTCCGACTCGAAGTCCTCCGGTATGACGCCGTAGCTTCCGATTATGGGGAAGGTCTGCATGACCATCTGCCCGTGAAAGCTCGGGTCGGTGAGGGTTTCGAGGTAGCCAATCATGCCGGTTGTGAACACGAGTTCCGCCTCTATCTCGCCCGAAGCCCCGAAGCGCGCGCCCTCGTAGACGTCGCCGTTTTGCAAAATCAAATACGCTTTTTTCATACGCCCTCGCATTCCGCTATCGACTGTTCAAATATTTTCAGTCCCTCGTCGATGAGCCTGTGGGATATATTGAGCGGCGGGAGAAACCTTATCTTCTCCTTGGCCGTGAGAACGAGCAGCCCGTTTTTGACGCAACGCGCGGCGACGGCCTTGTTATTGGCCTTTTCAAGCTCTACGCCTATCATCATGCCAAGGCCCGAGACCGATTTCACGCCCGGAATCTTTTCGAGCTTATCTTTTATGTATTCCCCTTTTTCGCGGACGGAGGCAAGGAAGCGATCGTCCAGACGCCTTAGTATTTCGCAGGCGCCGGCACACACGACGGGATTTCCCCCAAAGGTAGAGCCGTGCTGCCCGGGATGGAAGGTGTCGGCGAGCTTTTCTGAGAGGAGCACCGCGCCTATGGGCAAGCCGCCGCCCAGCCCTTTCGCGCAGGTGACTATGTCGGGGGAGACCTTGAACTGCTCGCAGCTTATAAGCGTTCCCGTGCGGCCCATTCCCGTTTGCACCTCGTCTATGACGAGGAGTATGTCTTTTTCGCGACAAGCGTCGTAAACCCCCTTTACATATTCGCCGTCGAGCTTCATAACGCCGCCCTCGCCCTGAACCGTTTCGAGCATCACGGCGCACACGTCGTCAGACAGCATGTCCAATGTTGCCTTCAAGTCGTCGGCCGGGGCGAAGACAAACCCTTCGGTAAAGGGGAAGAAGAACTGATGAAACGAATCCTGGCCGGTGGCGGACAAAGTCGTCACGGTGCGCCCGTGAAAGGAATTTATGAGCGTGACGATTTTATTTCTGCCGGGGCCGTATTTGTCGAAGGAATACTTTCTCGCGGCCTTTATCGCGCCCTCGTTGGCCTCCGCGCCGGAATTTGCGAAGAACACTTTGGACATGCCCGTCCTCACGCACAGCATATGCGCAAGTTCCGCCATCGGAGCCGTAAGGAAGAGGTTCGACGCGTGCTGCAACTTGTCAAGCTGATTTTTGACCGCCGTCACCCAGCCCTCGTCGCAGAATCCCAGGGAATTAACGCCTATGCCGCTCGTAAAGTCGATATACTTCTTTTCGTCCACGTCGAAGCACGTCGCCCCGCGCCCGGTATCCAGAGCCGCCTCGAACCTGCCGTAGGTGTTGGCGATATACTTTGAGTCCATCTCGGCCAGTTTCTGATATGTCATCTTCTTCACCTCGCTGTTAAACTGTAAACATTGTGCCAATGCCCTCGTCGGAAAGCATCTCTATCAATATTGAATGGGGAACGCGCCCGTCGATCATAACGGCTTTTCTCACGCCCTTTTTAATCGCGTCCACGCAGGAGTGCGCCTTTGGTATCATGCCGCCGGAGATTATACCCTCGGATATAAGTCCCTCCACCTCGTCGAGCGTCACCTTGGGAATCAGGGAGGTCACGTCGTCGATGTTTTTCATGAGTCCCCTTATGTCGGTGAGGGTTATAAGGTTTTCGGCGCTGAGCGTGGCTGCGATCTCGCTCGCGGCGGTGTCGGCGTTTATGTTGTAGGCCGCGCCGTGCTGGTCTATGCCTACGGTGGCAATGACAGGGATATATCCCCTTTCGAGCGCGTCCAGTATGGGGCGGGGATCGACCGACACTATATCGCCCACGTAGCCCAGCTTCTCGTAATCCGGGCGCTTGTCGCAAAGTATCATCTTGCCGTCTATGCCGCAAAGACCCATGGCGCGCCCGCCGCAAACGCCTATGAGACCCACGAGATCCTTGTTGGTCTTGCCAGCCAGAACCATCTGAACCACGCGCATGGTGTCGAGGTCGGTTCTTCTAAGTCCGTCCACGAATTGGGACTCTATGCCCATCGCCTTGAGCGTCGCGCTTATCTCGGGGCCTCCGCCGTGAACGAGGACGACCTTCACGCCTACCTGAGCCAGAAGGACTATGTCGTTCATCACCGCCTGCTTAAGCCGGGGGTTTATCATGGCGTTTCCGCCGTACTTGACGACTACGACCTTGCCGGAATATTTCTGTATGTACGGAAGCGCCGCGGTCAGCACGTCCGCCCTCATCTGCTCCATCTGAGACACTTGCACTCCTCCTCGATCTTACGTCCTGTAATCCCCGTTTATCTTCACATAGTCATAAGTGAGGTCGCAGCCCCAGGCTCTGGCCTGGCATTTTCCCTGATTCATGAAGACGTTGATGGTTATCTCGTCGGCCGAGAGAACCTTTTTCGCCATATCCTCGTAAAAATCGAGGCCGTAACCGTTTTTGCAGACGCTGCAGGTTCCTATTTTGCTGGATATGGTCACGTCTATAAGATGGACGTTGAAGTTTCCCGGAGTATAGCCTATGGCGCACAATACGCGACCCCAGTTGGCGTCGCAGCCGAACATCGCGGCTTTGACGAGGTTGGACATGACGACCGCCTTGGCGACGCGCTTCGCCGTGTCCTCGTCGGGAGCGGACTGAACGTTGCACTCAAGAAGCTTCGTCGCGCCCTCGCCGTCGCGGGCTATGAGCCTGGCCATGTACTCGCCAACCGTCAGAAGCCCCTCCACGAACGCGTCAAAGGCTTCGCCCTCCGCGTCTATAAGTTCGTTTCTGGCCAGCCCGTTTGCCATTATTGCCGCCATGTCGTTTGTCGAGGTGTCCCCGTCGACGCTCACCATGTTATAAGTGTCGGCAACGACGATTTTCAGGGCTTTTTGAAGCATCTCGGTGGTTATATTGGCGTCGGTGGTTATGAAGCTCAACATGGTGGCCATGTTGATATTTATCATGCCCGATCCCTTGGCGATGCCGCCTATGGTCACCGTCTGTCCGCCTATGTCGAACTGAACGGCCGTCTGCTTGATCCTGGTGTCGGTGGTCATTATGGCCATCGCCGCGTCCTCGGAGCCGTCGGGCGTCAGATTGCCCTTAAGCATTTCAATTCCGGAGTAAATAGGCGCGAGGTCTATCTTCTGGCCTATTACGCCGGTTGAGGCGATTATGACGTCGTCCTCGTCCAAACCCAGCATCCGCGCCGCCGCGCGGCACGTCAGATGGGCCTTTTCAACCCCGTCGAAATTGCAGGTGTTGGCGTTTCCGCTATTGCATATTATAGCCCTCGCCATGCCATTTTTCAAATGCTCTCTTGTTACTTCTATGGGAGCGCCGAAAACTTTATTTTGCGTATATACCGCCGCGGAATTGCATTCGGTGACGCTCAATATTATCGCTAAGTCTTTTTTCGCGTGATTCTTGCGAATCCCGCAGTGAACCCCTCCGGCCAAGAATCCCTTCGGCGCGCAGACGCCGCCTTTGACGTCCTTTATGATGTTGACGCTCATTTGTTTTCCTCCCCCGTTCTGAGTGCCAGACGCTCGTCCAGCCCCAACGCTATATTCATATTTTGAACCGCCGCGCCCGCCGCGCCCTTGCCGAGATTGTCGAATACGCTCGTCACGGTGATTCTCTCGTCGTTTCCACAGACGAATATCTTCATCCCGTCGCGCCCGGATAGCAGATTCGCGGGTATGAATCCGTCGTCGGGCGCTTTTTCCACCTCTATAAGTTCGCTTCCCGCGTAAAAGTCCTCGAGGCTTCGCCTTATGCCGTCCGCCGTCAGATTCAATCCCCGCGTATTTAACGGAACGCTCACGGCCATTCCGCTGTAAAAATCGCAGACGATGGGATTAAAAATCGGGCTTTGAGTCAGGCCTGGTATCGCCGTCATTTCGGGAAGATGCTTATGCGCCTGTGAAAGCGCGTACTGGCGCGGACTTGAAAGAAATTCGTCCCTTCCAGCGTCCTCGTATTGGGCGATCATCTTTTTTCCGCCGCCGCTGTATCCCGTTATGCTGTGACAGGAAAACGCGTAGTCCGCGGGAAGAAGGCCCAGCTTTACAAGCGGGTAGGCGATGGATATGAAGCCCGTCGCGTGGCAGCCGGGATTGGCTATGAGCTTTTTCGAGGCTATCGCCGCGCGATGGGTTTCGGATAACTCGCTGAAGCCGTAGGCCCAGTCCGGGTTCACGCGATGGGCGGTGCTGGTGTCGATGACTATCTTATCGGGGGACGGGACGAGCTTTACCGCCTTTCGCGCCTCGTCGTCGGGAAGACATAAAAATACGACGTCCGCCCGAGCCATCAGTCTGGCGCGGGCAATGTCGTCCTTTCTGTCGCGCTCGTCTATTTCGAGCAGTTTTACGTGAGGATGGCCTTCCAGCCGCCGCTTTAACTGAAGCCCCGCGGTTCCCGCCTGTCCGTCGATGAAGACGCTGAACATAATAATCCCCTCCGCGAAATACGCTATAAATGAATATTTATTCGCAACCACAAGCTTTAAGCCATTATAGGGCGGTATGAACGCGGATACAAGCATAATTATGTAAAGTTATGCACCAAGACGGGCACAACGGCGAATTATACATAAATGACGCCTCGCGCGATATATGTCGAACGAAAACCCCTCTGAGCGGGCGAAGTTCCCGTAATAAAGACGGAGGCGCGGGCATAGAATACATCATTCCACATATGTATATTCGAGGAGTGATACTATGGACAATCCATTTAACCGCATTCTTGCCGCCGGAAAGCTCGTAAGCGAGCCGGAATTGAGTCACGAAGTCATGAACGAGCCGTTTTACTCGGGAACGCTCGTCGTCAAGCGGCTGTCGGGGGCGCAGGACGAAATACCACTGACGATCCCCGGCAAGCTGTGCGAATTCAACGACGGCTGGCGAACCGATACGCTTATAATGGTACAGGGTCAGGTGCGCTCGTATAACAAGGTCGTGGACGGCGCGGGGCGGCTGATGGTGACGCTTTTCGCGCAACACATATCTCCCGCGCCCGAAAACGACACCCTCAACCGCGTAGAACTTCGCGGGGCGCTGTGCAAGCCGCCCGTATACCGCTCCACGCCGTTCGGTCGCGAAATATGCGACCTCATGCTCGCGGTCAACCGCGCCTTCGGCAAGTCCGATTACATACCCTGCATCGCCTGGGGACGCAACGCCCAATACGCCTCGCGCTTTAAAGTGGGCGATAAAATCAGGGTCACGGGAAGGCTTCAGTCCCGCGAGTATCAGAAACTTCAGGAAAACGGGGAGTATATCACGCGCAAAGCCTACGAGGTCTCCTGCTTCACTATAGAGGCGGATCAGGAAGCCGCAAGGCAAATACCCATTTACGACGAAAAGCGCGCGGATATGGTCGCCGCCAGGACGGATGTTCAGCCGTAGAAGCCCGATTTTCGTCGTTCACACATAAATGGAGGATGGCGCGGGGATTTCTTAATTTTCGCGCCATCCGCCGATAAGTGAT
>JAUNBY010000538.1 GCA_030526935.1 Clostridia bacterium | reverse complement strand
TGGTTCCGGGCGCGCCAACCTCACCCGTCAGGGCTTCGCCCTGCCACCCTCTCCAAAGGAGAGGGCAGACGCCCCTACGGATTCGTTGTTGTGTTGGGTTGTTTGTTTAGCGGGACAGGGAACGGCACAGCCTGTTTGATATATTGCGCCGCGCTGTGGTTCCGGGCGCTAAAACGAAACCCGCCAGCAGGCGGGTTAGCCGTGAAATTACATGAATTCCCTTACGTTGAGTATGTCTATTGCTTGCAGCGTTCCTATCTTGCGTATGAATTCGCTTTTAGGAAGCCTCAAGTGGCGTCCGCCGCGTATCGTCATAGGCACTCGCAGTCCTGCGCCGCGCCAGTCGATAACGGCGTACTCGTTTGGGAAGTCCCTCCTGGGCGGATGCTTTGTCATCTTAAACACGATTACTTCCAGATTAACCTCGTCTCTCACAAGAACCGGACGCACCTTGGATTCGGAAAGCTCCTCATATGGCACTTTTGCAAGCCATATCTCCCACCTTTAAGCGTCATACAGCATGGCCTCCCATATCGCGTCTTCTTCCGGGTCGTATTCATCCTTCGGAAGCACGGTATCGGCAGGCGTCTGTGACGCTTCGTCCATCGTCCTTTTCAGCCTGTTCGCAGGGCGGCTGAAATACTCAAGCATCACGTCTTTAGGAATGTGAACGTCCTTTTTTCCTTCCACATATGTCTGCGACCACGGCGTTCCGGGCATATGTGTCATCAGCGTCAGCTTGTGCGCGGTATAGCCTCCGTACTGATTCCAGACGTCCATGATAAGTTCAACCTGCTCAGGCGTCAGATCTATATCGCTCAAATCGTCGGTCTTGGCTCTTTGTCTGATCTTGCTAAAATCATTGTAGACGACAGATACTACGGGGCCAAATTGCCACGCGTCGATTTCGTTCTTGAACAGTTCCTTCCCGCTCTCGCCCAGCATATGACCTTGAGCAAAATAAACCAGCTTGTTAAGCCTCGTATTTTCCATAGGCTCTTCATCATACTTATGTGACAGATATTCAAAAACCCTGGCTACCGTCCTGGCGCTTGCCACATCTGCCACCTCTTTCTAATCTGACCTGTTATAATTGTACCATCGATGGCTGCGCCGTGTCAATAGGCGATTTACACACTACTCTCCCCTCGCACACATTGTATACCTCAGCCCCCGCGTTCTCAATCCTCCTGCGATACGTCCTCCCCGCCTTGACATTCGAGCATATGACGACCGCTTCCGGCTTGACCTGCTTGAGCAGCGACGCCGGTTGCGTCCCCGCGTGATGGGGATTCTTGAGCACCTTTGCCCTTGCTTCGGTTCCGCATTTGGCGATTATCGCGGCGGTACTGTCCCCGGTAAGCAGCAATATCGGCTCCCCCTCGTAATCCACGCGCAATATCAGGCTGTTGTAGTTCTCTTTGTACGCGCCGCACGAACAATCCTGCATCTTGTTCGGCCCGATACGCTTTATCGTCGCGTTACCCAGTGGCAAAGCATACCGCCCGGTGAATTCGCCCAAATCAGCCCCCATGACCGCCGATAATTCGCTTGCGTCGGCGCAGTATTTGCGTATCGCGTCAAGCGTTTTACGCCTGTTAATAAACACAAATACCGGTCGAAACGCCTTGATTATCACCGGCGCGGCTCCGATATGGTTCTTGTGTCCGTGCGAGGCGATATAGTACTTCAATTTCGCAATCCCCAGCGATTGCAGATACTTCACGGCCTTCATGCCGTTGCGCCTGTATCCCCCGTCAATAAAAGCGTACTCCCCGTCGCATTCGAGGAGTATAGAGTCAACCCTGCCCTGATTCAGAAAATGCGCCTTAAAGCTCATGTCGTCACCGCCTC
>JAUNBY010000072.1 GCA_030526935.1 Clostridia bacterium | reverse complement strand
CTTTCAAGGGAGGACGTGATACTGGCTATCGATTCGCTGAAGCCCACGATTTCGCTTTCCACGCCCCTCACGCCCGACGGCGCGCTGACGCTGAGCGATACGATTTCAGGCAGCGACATGGAGCATGTAGACAGGCGGATATTCGTCTCACAACTGCTCAACGCGCTAACGAGCGACGAGAGGGAGGTCATAATAAGGCGCTACTATAAAAAGCAGACGCAGGTGCAGATAGCCGGGGCTATGGGCATGACGCAGGTTCAGGTCTCGAGGATGGAGGCGCGGCTTATTAAGCGACTCAGGCAGATAGCTCAGGCGGGGTGAAAATGCGCCGAAATAATGAACTAAAACGGTATACGTCAAGTCCAATTAACGCTTATACGCTAGCGCCATAAATATAAGCGGAGTATTATAGCTCGGGAAAACGCGAATGGAGGGATACAGATGCTGAAATGCACAAATCTGTGCAAAAAATACATTACGGCAAATGCCGTATCAAACCTCGACCTTGAAATAGAGCGCGGCAAGGTCTACGCCTTCATAGGCCCCAACGGAAGCGGCAAGACCACGTTTATGAAGATGGTCGCGGGGCTTGTGAAGCCAACGAGCGGCGAGGTGCTGTTCGAGGGAAATCCGGTGGGCGTGTATTCTAAGGCGCACATCGCTTATATGCCGACGGAGGCGTATTTCTTTCCCTATATGACCTGCCTCGACGTCGGCAAATACTACAGGGATTTTTTCAAGGACTTCGACTTCGATTATTACATGAACCTGCTAAGCGCGATGCAGCTTGAACCTAAGACGAAGGCAAAGCACCTTTCAAGCGGCATGACGGCAAAGCTTAAGATAGCGGCGACGCTTTCAAGAAAAAGCGATTTGATAATGCTCGACGAGCCGCTCAACGGCGTCGATATAATAACCCGCGACCAGGTTATAGACGTCATTCGCGAGAACATATCCCCCGAGAGGTCGTTTCTCGTTTCCAGCCACCTCGTGGACGAGTTGGAGCGGGTTGTGGACTGGGCGGTCTTCATGAAGGTCGGCGATGTCGTAAGGCAGGGAAACGTAAAGGAGCTTGAGGAAGAATACGGCATGTCGCTCAGCGACATGTATCGCGACATATATGGAGGTAACAATGCTTAAGCTTGTGAAATACGAATTCCGGCGCAATCTGCCGGGTATAATCGCTATAGGGCTTTGTGTAATAGCCATGCAGACGTATTATCTTATATCGATAAATAACAAAAGCCCGGAACACACCATAACCGCGGCGATGCTTTTGTTTATGGCGACCATGATGGCCGTGGGCGTCATATTCATTTACAGCATAAGCCTCTATTCAAGAGAGCTTGCCTCAAAAAGCAGCTACCTTACGTTCATGACGCCCAATTCCTCAACGAAGATACTGGGTGCGAAACTGCTGTCGACGCTGCTGTTGGGGATGGTTATCGCCGTGACGCTTGGGGCGTTCGCGGTGTGGGACATAACCCTTCTGTCGCGCGTATTTCCCGAGATAGACCTTTACAGAATGCTCGCCGAGCAGTTTCTGAGGCAAACGGAATTCAGCCTCGCCTCTATTGGCTTCGCCATAGGTATAATCGCTATAGAGTTTTTAATAGAGTTCTTCACGACGGTCGTTCTCGCGTATCTGGCGATTACCCTGAGCAGCACCGTTTTTCAAAACCGCAAGTTCAAGGGAATTATAAGCGCCATTATCTTCATAGGGCTGATGGTTCTGGTCTTCTACCTCAACAGCCTCGTTTCGCCCAGCTTCGTCATAGTAAGTACGATGGAGATGTTCGTGGCACTTGGTCCGATATTCGCCATAGACCTGGTTTTCATGATCGCGGCCTTTATGGGAAGCGCCTGGCTTTTGAAGTATAAGGTAAGCCTATGACGTCAGCCGAGGTTGTTTATAAGTTCATATAGATCGATCGAGGGGCGAACCGCGTCTTTACGGGTTCGCCCCTCGATGCATGTAAAATATCAGTAGTTGAATGGGATTAGCGCATTGCGCTTCCGATGGATTGATGATAGCACGTCTTGCGGTCGAGAGTAGTTTTGATATGTACATCAATCCGCATCGGCATACGTCTGGGGCGCCTCAACGAGAGGCAGCCCCAGATGACTTGACTAAAGTATATTCTACGGCTCGGAAATGGATGACATGATCTTCACGGCCAATATAGAGGTCTCTTCGTCGTCCGGGGCGAAGTTGAATATGTAGTATCCGCCATCTTCTTCGCCGTCGGAGCAAAGGCAGCCGAAGGCCGAGTTTTCGGGATCTTCATAGACGACGAAGTCAACAGAGTTGAAGCTCATTATATCGGCGTTGGCATACTCGCCACTGGACGCCATATACTCATACATGGCATTTATATCGTTTGTTCCTTCACCATAGACCCACTGAACGGTCATGGCCATGCCGGTTTCAGAGTCAATGTAAAAGGCGAATGTGCCATTTTCGGCCATATCATCCGTCACTTCGGTGTCGACGAACGTCTCTGGCAGGTAAAGGTCGAACAACTCGTCAAATGTCACATAGTATCCTTCATAGTCGATCTCGACGGTGTAGACTTCCTCCGCCAGTCCGGCGGCGCAGAAAGCGACGAGCATAACGCAGATAACCAGTGATAAAATCTTCTTCATGTAAATTCACTCCTAAGATTAATTTATTAAAACATAACTCAGTTATGCTTTAACCGTTTCAACCGCCCTGTTTTGCGACCTTAAAGGGATCCTTGGGAAGCTTGCCTTCTGACAGCCCGTCCTTGGCCATCATGGTCTCCATGACCTTGACGTCGGAGGATATGTCTATGGCGTCCTTTGCGAACATCTGATCGTTCTGCCTCTCAAACGCCCATACAAGCTGATCGAGCAGCTTTTCTATGTTCTTTTTCGAGGCGTCTATGTTTTCGCCGGAAACCTTCTGCTTCTCAAGCCTGCTGTAAGCGGTCAGGAGCTTGAGCGTGGTCGGCAGGTAGTAGTTCATGAACGTGTGTATGCTGTCCTTTTTCTGGGGCTGCTCTACGACAAGTTCGAATATATTTCCGGTTATGCGCTCTATATGGTCTATCTGAGCGGAAACCTTTTCGTCGTCTATGGCGTCGTTTACCGCGCGTATCTGGCGGAGTTTTTCAAGGTATTCGGCTTCCTCTTCAGACAGGCGCGCCTCCTCGCTTACTGCTTTTTCCTGCTTCGCGGGCTGAGCTTTGGCGGATTCGGAGGAAGGCTTTTGCTGAAAAGAGGGCTTGTCCTCGCTATACCACTGCTGCTGTCTGTATGGCTTTTCCTGCCTTACAGGTTCCTCATCGGGAGCGTAGCGCCTGTCGAGCACAAACAGTCCCTTTCCAAGGTCGAGATATGACGTTCTCGGAAACAGCCCCTCGTACATGAAACTCTGCATATCCTTACACGCGGTGTCATAGTCAACGCCCATGGCGCTGGCTATCGACATTATGGACATCGTGACGCTTCCGCCTATAACGGCCAAATAGCGATCCGCAAGCTTTTCCTGGCGCTTCCTGCGCCTTTTTTCAATGTTCTTTGCTGATTTGCCGATTCGCAACAGCAATAAAAACACGCCCACAGGCGGAAAGAAAAACAGCGTCAGGCATATCGCTATAAGGCTGGGCCCGTCGTCGTCATGCTTCTTGGACATTTACCACCCCTCCAATAACTCTTATTCTACCACAAAACAAAGGACTTGCGCAATATGCTTTTATGTGGTAAAGTAATAAAAGTTCATTAGCGGGATTAAAAGATGATGAGAAACCGGCCGTGCGCAGAAATGGGGATTTTTATGGAGAAGCTGAATTCGCCCTATATTGAAAGGCTTATCGACGCGATTTTGCTCATAAGGAGGAATGCCGCAATCTCCTCGAGGATCTTCTGACCATAAAGGAGATACAGGATCTGGCTCAGAGGTTCGAGGTTGCGAGACTCCTTCGCGAAAAAATAACATATAATGAGATAAAACAGAAAACCGGAGTCTCGACCGCGACCATAAGCCGGGTGAACCGCTCTTTGACCTATGGAACCGGCGGCTACGAGATGATACTCGAGAGGATGGACGCAAATGATTGACCTGGAAAAGCTCAATCCCCCGCAGAGGGAGGCGGTTTTGTCCACGCAGGGGCCGCTTCTCGTTCTGGCGGGGGCTGGATCGGGAAAGACGAGGATGCTCACGTATAGAATCGCGCATCTCATCGAGACGGGAGTTCCCGCCTGGAGGATACTCGCTATAACCTTTACCAACAAAGCCGCCCGCGAAATGGCTGAGCGCGTCAACAGCCTCGCCGGGGAATCGGCATCGGACGCGTGGGTTTCGACGTTTCACTCCTGCTGCGCGAGAATCCTGCGCAGGGACATAGAAAAGCTTGGATATAAGCGCTCTTTCACCATCTACGACGACGACGACCAGATGACGGTCATAAAGCGCATACTGAAAGAAAATAATATAGACGACAAGCTCTTCCCGCCAAGGGCGATAAAGTCGCGCATATCAGACGCCAAGAACGCGCTTAAAACCCCGCGCGAGTGGCTTTCGGGCGTGGAAAACGACTTTCGAAATAAAAAGCTCTATGAGGTTATGGTCGAATACGAAAAGCGCCTGAGGGAGTCAAACGCGCTCGACTTCGACGATTTGCTGTTCAAAACGCTGGAACTTTTCGCGGAACATCCGCCGGTGCTCGACAGCTACGCGAAGCGCTTTGATTACGTGCTCGTGGACGAGTTTCAGGACACCAATAAGGCGCAATACGAGCTTGTCAGGGCAATATCCGGGGAAAAGAAGAACCTTTGCGTCGTAGGCGATGACGACCAGTCCATATACGGCTGGCGTGGCGCGGATCTTAAACTCATACTCAATTTTGAAAAGGACTTTCCTGGAACTAAAGTAATAAAGCTCGAGCAAAACTACCGCTCGACCGCCAATATACTCGAAGCCGCCAACTGCGTGATAGCCAATAACATGTCGCGCAAGGAAAAGGCGCTTTGGACAAACGCCGGCAAAGGCAGTCAGATTATGCGCTACGAGGCGATGGACGAGCGCGACGAGGCGGCGTGGATTTGCCAGAGGCTGGAGCTTTTGAAAAAAGGCGGTGTCGATATGGGATCATGCGCCATACTCTACCGCGCCAACGCGCAGTCGCGCGTAATAGAGGAGGCGCTTACGCGCGTCGCCCTGCCCTACAGGGTCTACGGGGGATTGAAGTTCTACGACCGCAAGGAGGTCAAGGATATAGTCGCCTATCTTAGAGCCTTCGTCAATCCCGACGACGAGGTGTCCTTGCGGCGCGTTATAAACGAGCCGCGCCGGGGCATAGGGGACAGCACCGTCGAAGCCCTTGCCGAATACGCCGCGCAAAACGATATACCGCTTTTCGTGGCCATAACCGATTACGAGGAGGTAGGGCTGTCTTCGCGGGCTAAGACGGCGGTAGGCAAGTTCGCGCAACTCATCAATCAACTGATGGAGCTTCGCTTTGAACAGACGCCCACGGAGTTTGTCAATTCGATAATAGAACTTACGGGCTATAAAAAGCAGTACGAACTCGTCAAATCCGACGAAAACACCGCCCGGCTTCAGAATATACAGGAACTTATCGGGGCGATAAGCCAGTATCAGGAGCAAAGTCCCGAGGGGGGACTGGAAGGATTTCTGGAAAACGTAGCGCTCGTGACCGATTTGGATTCGATGCCGGAGGACAAGCTACCATTGACGCTTATGACGTTTCACTCGGCTAAGGGGCTTGAATTTGACGCGGTGTTTATGAGCGGAATGGAGGAGGGCGTATTCCCCATAACGAGAGCGATGACGGATCCTTTGCAGATGGAGGAGGAAAGGCGGCTTTGTTACGTTGGCATTACGCGCGCGAAAAAACAGCTTTTCATGACCAACGCCCGCAACCGCATGATCTACGGCAACCGCACGATGGCCGACGCGTCGCGCTTTATATATGAGATACCGCAAAATCTCCTTATGAACGCCAACCGCGCAAAGCGAAACGATACATGGCTTGAAATGCCGTCGAATGTGAAGCCTCAGCCCGCGTCGTCGCCCCAGGTCGTCGCACCGCAGGTGAAAAAGCCCGCCATCAACATCCCCGGCGTTACAAAGGGTATGCCCCTGACTCCCCCTCAACAGCCGCGCCGCGCCGTGCTGTTCAACGTGGGAGACCGGGTGAGGCACAAAATCTTTGGAGACGGCGTGATACGCGAAGCTCGCAAGTCCGCGTCGGGCGACAGAATAGTCATAGTATTTGACAATGGACGCGAGTGCACGTTCGTGGCGGATCAGGCCCCGGTAGTCAAAATAGAATTGTAGCGGAGGGATATGCCTTGGAAGAAATGCGTAAGCTGGTTGACGAGATTAACCGGGCGTCGTATCAGTATTATACGCTAAGCGAGCCGTCGATGAGCGACGGCCAATGGGACGCGCTGTACGACAGGCTAATAAAGATGGAGAACGAGACCGGTACGGTTCTCCCCGATTCACCTACCCGCAGAGTTGGCGCGCAGCCTCTGGCGGCGTTCGAGCAACACCGCCATCTGGCGAGGCTCTGGTCAATGGACAAGGCGCAGTCGGAATCGGAGGTCATCGACTGGGCCAACAGGATACAAAAGCGCATGGCTCAGGCGGAGGATTTGCCGAAGCCGGAATACGTGGTCGAGCATAAGTTCGACGGGCTGACCATCAACCTTACGTATGAAGGCGGGCTTCTCGTTCAGGCGGCCTCGCGCGGGAACGGCGAGGTGGGCGAGGCGCTTTTAAATCAGGTTATGACCATACGCGACGTGCCGCTTTCCATACCCTATAAGGGGCGCATGGAGGTACACGGCGAGGCGTTTATGAAGCTGTCGGTTCTTGAAAAATACAATGAAACCGCCGCCGAGCCGCTGAAAAACGCCCGCAACGCCGCGGCCGGGGCGCTGAGGAATCTCGACAGCGCCGTGACTGCCAGCCGCAAATTGTCCGCGCGTTTTTACGACGTGGGCTATATCGAAGGAAAGGCGTTTTCAAATCAGCGGGAGATGATCGAGTTTCTGAAGGAAAACCGTCTTCCGGTATCCGACTGCGAGATGTACGCCGACGGCATCGAAAAAGCCATGGAGCACGTTCGGAGCATAGAGGAAAACAGGGGCGCGCTTGACTATATGATAGACGGCGCGGTCATAAAGCTGTGCGACTTCGAGAGCCGCGAATACCTCGGATATACCGACAAATTCCCGCGCTGGGCGGTGGCGTTCAAGTTCTCTGCGGACGAGGTGATTTCGACTCTCGAGGATGTGACGTGGAATCCCGGGCGCACGGGAAAACTCACCCCGCTTGGGCATATAGCGCCCGTGGAGCTTGCGGGGGCGACGATAAAAAAGGCCACGCTCAATAACTACGACGACATACTGAGAAAGCGCGTAAAGCTCGGATGCAAGATCTGGATAAGGCGTTCCAACGAGGTCATACCCGAAATTATGGGAAGGGCCGACGAGTATTCGCCCGAGGAGAGGGACATAGAAATGCCCGAGGTCTGTCCCTCATGCAAAAGCGCGCTTGAGAAGCGCGGGGTAAATATCTACTGTCCCAACCGCGACGGGTGCGAGCCGCAGATAGTCGCCAGGCTCAGCCACTTCGCCAGCCGCGACGCCATGGACATAGAGACTTTTTCTTCAAAGACGGCCGGGCAACTTTATCAGGCGCTCGGGGTTTGCGAGCCGTCCGATTTGTATGAATTGAAGGCGGAGCAGCTTTCCGGACTGGAGAGATTCGCCGAAAAGAAGGCGCAAAACCTCATAAACGCCATACAAAACAGCAAATCGCCCTCGCTCGACGCCTATATCTACGCGCTTGGAATACCAAATGTAGGCCGTAAGACCGCAAGAGTGCTGGCGCAGCGCTTTGGAAGCGTAGAGGCGCTTTCAAAGGCCACACAGGACGAACTTACCCTCATAGAGGACGTGGGCGGCATTGTCGCCGAGGGGATAGTTGAATTCTTCAAAGACGAGAACAATGTAGCGCAGCTGGAAAAGCTCAAGCTCGCGGGCGTTTCCCCCAAATGGGAGGAAAGGCGGTTGGGCGGCGCATTCGACGGCATGACCGTCGTCGTGACGGGAACGCTCGAAAACCTGACGAGACAGCAAGCCGAAGGGTTGATCGCGGAATACGGAGGAAAGGCGGCTGGCTCCGTCTCAAAGAAGACGAGCCTCGTCATCGCGGGGGCAAAGGCGGGAAGCAAGCTCGAAAAAGCGCAAGCTCTTAATATTCCCGTTATAGACGAAAAGGAATTCATGGCTAGAATTAACTTTATAAAGCCGGAAAATATGATATAATGATTGGATGGAAAGCCATGGAGGGATTCGATGAACAGCATGACGGGTTATGGGCGGCATACCGCCCAGCGCGACGGGCGGCAGCTTACGATAGAGCTTAAGTCGGTTAATCACAGGTATCTGGATCTGTCGTTCAGGATGCCGCGCGCCATATCGTTTCTTGAGGAAGACGCGAGGAAGCTCCTGTCCGCGAGGCTTTCGCGCGGGCACGTGGATTTGTTCGCCTCATATGTCAACACCCGCGACGACGCCGTGACAGTCGTAGCCGACATGACGCTTTTCAGCGCCTATGAAAAGGCTCTGGAGGAACTGAGGGGAAAAAGCGACCTGGAGGACGACAGGACGCTCATGGCTCTCGCGCGTATGCCCGACGTATTGAGGGTGGAACAGACGCAGGAAGACGCGCAGGCGCTCAAGGAGCTTATGAACGAGGCGCTTTCGGGCGCTCTGGACGAAATGAGCGCCATGAGATCGCGCGAGGGGCAATCGCTGAAGGTGGATCTGTTGAGCCGGATTGACGAGCTTGAAAGGCTGAACGGCGTTATCAAACAGCGCTATCCCGATACCGTGGCGGAGTATACCCGGCGCCTGAGGGAGCGCGTAGAGGAATTGCTCGGGCAAAATATCGACGAAATGCGGCTTATGCAGGAGGTCGCAATAATGGCCGACCGCAGCAGCATCTCCGAAGAGGTAGTGAGGATAGAAAGCCACATAGCGCAGATACGGGAGAGCGTAGAGTCGCCAGAAGCCGTCGGACGCAAGCTTGACTTCATCGTCCAGGAACTGAACAGGGAGATGAACACCATTTCCTCCAAGTCCCAGGACATACCGATAACGCAGGCGGTGGTGGCGGCGAAATCGGAGATAGACAAGCTTCGGGAACAGGTGCAAAATATCGAATGATATTACGGAGGATGCTATGAAGGGCAAGCTATATGTCGTCGCCGGGCCGTCGGGAGTGGGGAAGGGCACGGTCTGCAAGGAACTGTTAAGGCAAAGACCTCAGCTCGGGTTTTCCGTATCCAATATAACCAGAGATGCCAGAGATTACGAAATAGATGGCGTACACTATAATTTCATGTCGGAAGCGGAATTTCTGGCTAAGCGCGACGCAGGGGAACTGCTTGAGTTCTCAAGGCACAATAAGGGCGTCTGGTATGGCACGCCGCTCAAGCCGGTTATGGACAGGATTATGGCGGGCCAAAGCGTGCTTCTCGAGATAGACGACAACGGAGCCAGACAGGTGATAGCCAAATATCCCGAAGCTATTACGGTATTCGTGCTGCCGCCGGATAAGAAGACGCTTATCAGGCGGCTGGTGTACCGCTGCTCCGACAACCTCGAACAACTTATTCCGAGGGTTCAGAAAATGCCCGGGGAGTTTGCCGCGGCGCGCGATTACGATTATCTCGTTTTAAACGACGATGTGGACGCGTCCATACGGGATATGATCGATTTGTACGACGGCGTTTATGAAACGCCGAAGGCTCTTTACGAGCTTTTAGACAGGCTTGTCGATGAATTCGCCGACGTGGACAATACGATGGATATGCTTAAATCTTATTACGCCGAAGCTCATGCGGACGAAACCGAAGATTAAATCCGCGAGTGGCTGAGATGGCTCGATCGATAATATCAGGAGGTAAACCGCTATGATGATAAACCCGCCGATCAAGGAATTATTAAGCAAGGTTGATTGCCGCTATACGCTGGCCGTAGAGACGTCCAAACGCGCCAGAGAGATAATAGGAGGATCCGATCCCTATATAAACACAAAGGAAGTAAAGCCCCTCGCCATTGCCATAGAGGAAGTGAACCGGGGGCTTGTGACATTCTCACGCGACGAGGCGGAGGTATAGCCGTGAAATGCGTGGTGCTCGGGGTCACGGGAGGAATAGCGGCGTACAAAGCGTGCGACATAGCGAACAGGCTTAAAAAGAACGGCCTGTCCGTGGTTGTCGTTATGACCAAAAACGCCCGCGAGTTCGTATCCGGCGTGACGTTTGAGACGCTTACGGGGAACAGGGCTTACACCGATCAATTCGACAGAGCCTTTGAAATAGGCCATATATCGCTTGCAAAGAGGGCGGATCTGATGCTCGTGGCTCCCGCGACAGCCAATATTATAGGCAAGATGGACGCTGGTATTGCGGACGACCTTCTGTCCACGACGCTTATGGCG
Source organism: Clostridia bacterium (assembly GCA_030526935.1). Lineage (GTDB taxonomy): Bacteria > Bacillota > Clostridia > Christensenellales > Aristaeellaceae > JAUNBY01. Next base: position 130 of record JAUNBY010000072.1, on the reverse strand, counting down.
ATGGCCGTTCCCGTCATAATGGCCCCGGCGATGAACTGTAATATGTGGAAAAGCCCGGCTAATCAGGCGAATATCGCCACGCTTAAAAGCCGGGGCGTCGAGTTCATAGGCCCCGAAAAGGGACATTTGG
>JAUNBY010000071.1 GCA_030526935.1 Clostridia bacterium | reverse complement strand
TCTCCGCCCGCTGCGGCGGGCACCTCTCCATGGCGCTTCGCGCGGCTTGCAGCCAAGAGAGGCAAGGAAGAACGGCATGCCAAAAGCAAACAACGGGGGCTGTGCGCTAGACAGCCCCCTTACATGCTTTATCCCTGTCAAATCCTTATTCGCCGCTCGTCTTTGCGACTACCGTCACCACGCACACTGCCTTTTTAGAACCCGACTGTGTTTTACAGATGATTCTTGTCGTTCCGACCTTGACGGCGGTGACGAGGCCCGAGTTTGAGACCTTTGCGATCTTCTTTTTCTTGGACGACCATTTGACGGATTTATTCGTTGCGTCGTCCGGGGCGACGGTGGCGGTGAGCTGATAAGTTTCGCCGACTTCCAGCGTTATCGAGTAGGTATCGAGCGTCACGGCGGTCGGGACTACGGGCTTAACCTTGACAGTGCACTTCTTTGTGACCTTTCCCATGCTCGTCGTGACGATGCATTTGATCTTGCACGATCCCTGCCCTACCGGCGTTACCAGGCCGTCTTCCGATACCGTCGCCACCGTGGGATCGAGGCTTGTCCAGGTGTAGGTGTATTCCTCGGTCTGCGTCTCGTCGCCGTTTGTGGCATCGTCGCCGGTTGTGGTATCATCGCTTCCCGCGCCGGGCATCGTGGGCATAGTCACGGTCGCGGTCAATTGTACGGGGTCGTCGCCCAGCGTAAAGACGATCTTATTCTGGCTCAACTTCAGCTTTGGCTTGAAACTTCCGAACCCGCCTCCGGGGAAGCCGCCGCCTCCCCCGCCTCCGCCTGAGGAGGAACCCGAGCCGGAACTTGAAGATGTGGTGAACGCGGAGGCGAGGGCGTATCCGACGACTCCTTTATATGAAACCCGGTAGTATCCGTTTGTGGAGGAGCTGGACAGCCGGGTGATCTGCCCGCCCTTGGGGATGGTTTTATAGATGGTACCGCTGGTACTGGGACTGCTTCTGAGGTTTACGGCGTACTTGGCGTACATTATGGTCGCCGCGTAGCTCAACGGTTGTATGGCGGTCACTAACAGCAGTACGGTCACTGTCATCGCCAGAACTCTTTTCATGATGGCCCCTCCTGTTCTTTATTCGTATCTTAGTGCTTCTATGGGCAATAGTCCCGCCGCCTTGTTAGCTGGGTAAGAACCGAAAATCACGCCCATCAAAACCGAGAATCCAAGCGCCAGCATCGCTATATTCATCTGCATGACCATCGTTACGTTTATGGCGGGCGCTATGTAGGTGCAAGTCACCCATGCGAGCACGACCCCTATTATGCCTCCGCTGAACGAGAGCATCACGGCCTCCGTTATGAACTGCGCCATTATGTCCAGCCGCTTGGCGCCTATGGCCTTTCTTATGCCGATTTCGCGCGTGCGCTCCGATACGGATACAAGCATTATGTTCATTATGCCTATGCCGCCTACCAACAGGGATATCGCCGCGATACCCGCGAGCATCACCGACAGGGTGTCTGATACCTCGGTCATGGTTTCAAGAAGCTGCGTCTGGCTGGTAACGGAGTAGTAATCGCTGCTGCCGGTGAGGTCCAGCATGAACGCCTCGAGGGTCTCTACCGCGTAATCTATGTAGTCCTCGCTGGTGGCGTTGGCGTAGAAGGTGGTGATGGTGGTGTTTCGGAAATTGCGCTGGGCGTTGGTGAAGGGGATGGTGACGCATTCGTCCTGAGTCGCGCCCTCGTCGTCGCCCATTTCCGCGTATACGCCGATTATGGTGTAGTGCTTGCCGTTGATCCTTATCTTCTCGCCGACGACATTGCGCTGTCCGAAAAGCTCGTCGGCTACCGTCACGCCGACCACGCATACGTAGCTTCGGTTATCGACGTCGGCGGCGGTTATGAACCGGCCGTTTGAGACGGTATATCCCCTGATGGTGTCGTAGCCCTCGGTCGCGCCCTGAACGGTCGCGGTGTAGGTGTTGGTGTCGGCCTTTAGCGTCATGGAACTTGTTATCAGGGGGGAGACGAGGTTGACCCCTCCCACTCCCCGCAATTCCTCAAGATCCTCCAGTTCAAGCCGAACCTGCCTTATGGCGCGGTTTTGAACCGTTATCATATTGGTTCCGAGGCTCGTTATCTGCTCCGTTACCTGGGCGGTGGTGCCCTGGCCCACCGCCGTGAGCACCGTTACCGATAAAACGCCTATGATGATTCCCAGCATCGTCAGAAATGAGCGCATTTTATTGCTCGCTATCGACTTGAGCGCCATCTTCAGCGCCTGCACAAATTTCATCATGCGCTCGTCTCCTCCTTATGTTTGAAGCTCGCCTCAACCGCCGATTTGATGTATTCGTCGCTTGACGACAGTTGCCCGTCGTGTATGGTCAAACGGCGCTGGGCTTGCATGGCGATGCCGTTGTCGTGGGTTATGAGCATTATGGTATTGCCCTGCTCGTTAAGCTGTTTGAGCATCTTCATTATCTCGCGTCCCGACTTTGAGTCGAGGTTGCCGGTCGGCTCGTCGGCCAGCAACAAAGAGGGCTTTGTGGATATGGCTCTGGCTATGGCCACGCGCTGCTGCTGTCCGCCGGACAGCTCGTTCGGCCTGTGTCCCATGCGGTTAGCCAGTCCCACGGTTTCAAGGGCTTCCGTTACGAGTTTCTTGCGCTGCGAGGCGCCTATTCCCTGGTATATCAGGGGCAGTTCGACGTTTTCATAGGCCGTCAGCTTGCCAAGAAGGTTGAAGTGCTGGAATATGAAGCCTATTTTCTTATTTCTTATTGTGGCCAGATTCCGCTCCGAGGTCTCGAACACGTCCTCGTCATCGAGCATATAACGTCCCTCGTCGGCGTAGTCGAGGCAGCCCACTATGTTCATAAGCGTCGATTTGCCGCTTCCGGAGGGGCCTATTATGGCTACGAACTCGTGGTCCTCTATGCGCATGTCTATGTGATCCAGCGCGTCTATTATCTCGTCGCCCATCTGGTAGCGCTTTACAATGCCTGTTAATTCAATCACTGATGATTCCTCCCTACATTCCGGGCATACCGCCGCCCATGCCGCCTCCAGACGGCATTCCGCCGCCCATGCCTCCGGCCATGCCGCCCATGCCGCTGGGCATCGTGGTGGTGGTGCTGGTCGATGTGGAGCGCGTCACGAGAACCTGATCGCCTTCGCTCACGCCCGAGAGCGCCTCTACGTATTCATCGTTACTGAGGCCGGTGGTGATGGTCGTCGAAAGTCCCGTTGAAAGGGTCACGTATTTCTGTCCGTTGGATGTGGATATGGCTTCAACGGGGATGAGTATGGCGTCTTCCTTGTTGGCGATGACTATCTCTATCGAGGCGGTCATGCCGTCCTTGAGCCTGCCAGTCGTGTCGTCTACCGCGACGGTCACTTCATATGTCGCCACGCCTCCGGATACGTTGCCCACGCCCGATATGCGCCTTACGGTTCCAGTGAAAACTTCGTCGGGATAGGCGTCTATCTCAATATCGACCTGCTGTCCGATTTCGACGTTTACTATGTCGAGTTCATCTACCGTAGCTATGACGTTGAAGCTGTTCTGAGACTGCAATGTCACGAGTGATACGCTCTCGTCGAGCCTGGCGCCGACCGATACGCCTACGGAGGTGACTATGCCGTCGATGGGCGCTCTGATTATGAGGTTATCCTGCTTTTCCTTCTCGTTGTCGAGGGCGGTTCTGGCTTCCTCGTATTTGAGAAGCGCCGATTGCAGATCCGACGAGGGAAGGCGTCCGGTGGTGTAGAACAGTTTCGCGCCCGAGGATACGCTCTCGCCTTCCTCGTAGTATATGGTCTCGACCACGCCGCCTATGGCGGTTATGGGAACCGGCATGTTTATCTCGAGCAGTCCGTATCCAATCGTCTGACCCTGAAGCGTCGTTACGAGCACTTCCTCGCCCACGTCGTAATCGTCGTCCGGTAAGGTTACGGCTATGTTGGCGCCAAGTCCCACGGTCTGATCCACGGTCGCCATTATCGCCAGGTTGTCGATCCACACGTTTACGACGTCGCCTATCTCAAGACCGTAATCGGCCACTGGTTCAAACTCCACGCGCATCTTGTCGTCCCTCGAGATGACCGCGAGATAGCCGTACTGGTTCATGACGGAAGCTACGTCGTCGGCTTCCTCGCACATGAGAACCTTCAGGGTTCCCGCCGATGGAGAGTATACATAGTAATCGGTTCCGGTATCCCTCACTTCGCTAAGGGCCACCTGCGCGTCGAACAGCGCCGCTTCGTAGGTCGATATATTAGTTTCTATATCGCTCGATGAGAGCCTCACGAGCACGTCGCCCGCCTGAACCGTATCTCCGGTTTCGACCTCGATGGACTCAATCTTGCCCTCGCTGTCGTTGTAAACCGAATAAGTTTCTCTGGGAGAAAGGCTGCCCGAACCATAGACGGTAACTTCCAAATTGCCCTTTTCAACGGCTACATACTCGCCCTGGGTAAGTCCGGTTGTGGTTGTGCCGGTGCTGGCCGTTGCGCCCATAGTTCCGGTTGTGCTAGTTCCTCCTATGAGGGTTGAAATTCTCGGCCATACGAGTACGACCACTACGGCTATAACTACAATGACTACTACCCATTTGATCCAAGCTCCCTGCTTGCGTTTTTTTGAATTCATCTTCTAAAACCTCCATTTATTGGGTTGGCTTTATTCTAGCGGCTGATTTTGTTTTTTATTAGTCACGCCATAAAGTGATTTGTGAATTTAAAAACGTGGTTTTGACAAAAACTGCCGTTGCGAGTTCGGCAGTTTTATCGTTATACAGCGCGTAAAAGCCGCCGTCCATATATACATGGATAAGCGGCGGCCTTTGTCCTGTAAGCTATGCTATCAAATAAGAGGGAGCGCATTGCGCTCCCCCCAACCATCCAATCTCTCATCGCAAACGAAGGATACCTCTCTAATTATCATCAAGTATGGCCATAAACTCCTTGCCGGTTATGGTCTCACGCTCGTAGAGGAACTTTGCCAGTTCGTTGAGCTTCTCAATGTTGTCGCTTAGAAGCTTCTTCGCCCTTTCATGCTGCTCGCGAACGACCGATACGACCTTTTTGTCTATGAGGGCGCTCGTCTCGGCTGAACACGCCAGCGACGTATCCCCTCCCAAATATTGGTTTGTGATAGTCTCAAGGGCCACCATGCCAAATTCCTCCGTCATGCCATACCTGGTTATCATCGCCCTCGCGAGCTTTGTCGCCTGTTCAATGTCGTTTGACGCGCCCGTGGTGACGGAATTGAATATTAACTCCTCCGCCGCGCGCCCCCCGGTCAGGGTGGCGATCTTGTTTTCGAGCTGAACTTTGCTCATAAGGTTTCGCTCTTCCTCGTCAACCTGCATCGTATATCCGAGCGCTCCGGATGTTCGGGGAACTATGGTTATCTTTGTCACGGGCGCCGAATCCGATTGGAGCGCCGCAACCAGCGCGTGTCCTATCTCGTGATAGGCGACGATTTTCTTTTCTTTGTCGGAGAGCACCTTGTTCTTCTTCTGATAGCCCGCTATGACGACCTCTACGCTTTCTTCGAGATCGACCTGGCTGACCTTGTCGCGCCCGCACCTGACGGCTCGCAGCGCGGCCTCGTTTATCATATTGGCCAGTTCCGCGCCCGACGCGCCCGAGGTAGCCCGCGCGATCGCCGCGAGATCTATATTTGAATCCAGAGCTACTTTCTTCGCGTGAACCCTGAGTATGGCTTCCCTGCCTTCGAGGTCGGGCAATTCGACCGGTATGCGCCTGTCGAAGCGGCCGGGACGCAACAGCGCCGGGTCGAGCATCTCGGGTCTGTTCGTAGCGCCAAGTATCACTACGCCGTTTCCCGCGTCAAAGCCGTCCATTTCGGTAAGAAGCTGGTTGAGCGTCTGCTCGCGCTCGTCGTTTCCGCCTATGCCGTGACCGTCGCGCTTCTTGCCTATGGTGTCTATCTCGTCGATGAACACTATGCATGGCGCTTTCTCGTTTGCCTGTTTAAACAGATCACGCACCTTCGCCGCGCCCATGCCTACAAACATTTCCACGAACTCTGAGCCGGATATCGAGAAGAACGGAACCCCCGCCTCGCCCGCGACAGCCTTGGCGAGCATGGTCTTGCCCGTTCCGGGAGGGCCGGCCAAAAGCGCGCCCTTGGGAAGCTTCGCGCCTATGGACTTGTATTTTTCAGGATTGTGCAAAAAGTCAACTATTTCGGTTAGCGCTTCCTTGGCCTCCTCCTCGCCCGCGACGTCTGAGAACTTAATGCTCGTCGTTGATGCTACGTAAACCTTGGCGTTGGACTTGCCGAACTGCATGAAGGGCATTCCGCTCATGCCTCCGGTTCCGGACTTGTCCATCATCTTCTTCGTCAGGAACTGCCCGATGGCGACGAATATCACAATCGGGAGGAACCACGAAATGATTATCTGCAACAGCGGCGACATTTCACGCTGCACAACCTGGCCGAACTCGCAACCCGAGGCGTAGAGCCTGTCAACCAGATTCACGTCGTTAAACGCGGCGGTTTTATAAAATACGGTGTCCGACGTCGTCCCGGTTATAAAGTAAATATAGTCGCTCTCGACCTGCACGGTCGTTATCTCCTTCGCGTCGAGCATCTTCAGAAACGTGCCATAATCCACCTCGGTGACGCGCGTTTGAAGTATGGACGGGAATAAAAACGTGTTGAGCAAAAACAGCACTACCAGCGCTATCATGTAATAGGTCCATATAGGCTTATTCGGCCTTTTGACTTCCTTCATAGTCAATACCTCCATGTCTTTCTGTGCCCCCGCGCGGAACGGGTGACCGGGAATCATACATCGTTCTTATGATTAATCATGATTTCGAATCGTGACGAGGGCTGTGATTATATTCTGAAAGCCGTCCAGGGCGAGGGTTATTCCCGACAGTCGCGCCGGTAATATCGCCGGCTGACTCCAATTGAACACAAGCAACACCGCGAATACCGAGGCGATCGTTCCGCCCATCAGAACAACCCACCATTTGGAAAGCCCGAAGCGCTTGGCCTCAACCGCGGTCTGAACGGAGAATAAGCCGTCGCCCGTTACAAACAGCCCGACCGCCATGCCTATCGCCTCGACGAATCGCCCCGGAAAAAACAGCATTCCCATTCCGAGAAGCACGCTGAATGCGCCGAGCGCCAAGTCGTACTGAAAGGCCAGCCGGTACAAATCGTAGGAAAAATAGCCGTAGAGCTTGACGGCGCCTGTAAATATCGCGATTGCCCCTATTACGCGGCACAGAGTCGGCGCCGCCATCTGAGGGTATACGGCTATCGCTATTGACGTCAGCATACTCATAAGGCAAACCCCTATGTACAGGCGCTTCGCTCTGTTCAGTCTTTTCGTAATTGCCACCTCCCTTCGATGTTATTGTATACGTTCGGGACATAAAAAAATACGGTCAAATCCAAGCTTGTGTGGTATTTTGTAACACTTAGCTTTATTTGACCGTATTGAGGCTTATTGGATTAAGGATTTCAGTCGCGTCCGGTTTTTTCCGCAACGTCTATCATGCCGTCCATCAGCACGAAAATCCTGTCTATCATATGGTACGGAACCTCGTTCATACCGCCTTCCATCCACCTTACGAGCATACCCGATATGGCGCAGGCGTAAACCTGCGACAGGATCGCCACGTCCTCATCCGGCACGTTGTGCGATAAACGCTTTTTGATATACTCCGGGAGGTTTTCCACGCATTTGCGATAGAGCAATTGCCCGGTTTCGCCAAATCCCATGGAGCGATAGGTGTGAATAGCGGCGGTTCTGTTTTTTTCGATAAACCGAACAAACGCCTTTATCGACTCCCTTAGAGAATATTCGCCCGTAGGATTCGCTTCGCTTATCTTTTCGACCTGAGCGCGAAACGCCTGATCCGCCAGAGCGTATATATCCTGAAAATAGTAATAGAAAGTCTTGCGATTCACCCCGCAATCCTCTACGATGTCCTTGACAGTGATTTTATCGAGGGGCTTCTCGCACAACAGCTTTAAAAAGGAGTCCATTATCGCCTGTCTGGTAAATCTGGCCGTCGCCATCACATCCTTAATAATAGTCGGATAGCTCATGAGTGTTGCCGGCCATCGAGTATATGCAATCGTTCCACCGACCATATACATAATAACATATCCCAAAAGATAAATCAATAGGCGAATTGCGGCGGAGAATTTGAGAACGCCCTTTACCCGCTACATCCGCGCCGGGCAGGATTATCTCCCGTAATATTCCTGAAAAGGAAGGGGCTGTTCTAAAAACAAGCCCCTTGGTATTTCGTTTATTAACTCAACATCCTCAAACTTCCTCGAAATCTCCATCACGCCACGCGCTTTGCATAAGGAGACAAAACGCCTGTCCCTCAGGCGCTATGCCGGGTCTGTCAAATGTTGGCGCGCCACAAACATCGCGAACAAGGCCATAGTGGTCAACCTTAGCTAGCGCAGCCGCCCTCATTCGACGCGCCGGTGCTAAATAACAGCGTGAAAGAACCCCGGACGCAACGCCACGAAAGATAGTATATGCCATCATTTGGGCGAAATTCGTTTCCACAAAGGTATCGGGGCGATTCAAAACATCGTGAAAAAGTCCGTCGGAGCGCTGATACAAAAGCGCGCTGTCAAGCAAACGCTTAAGGCGTCCGACCAGCTTTTCGCGTTCGTCCTCGCGCTCGTCAGGCAACAGTGAAATCACGCGTATCAGCCCTGCCATTGCCCAGCCATTGCCAACGCCCCAAAAATCTTCCCTCACAAATCGACTGGCTCTATCATCCCATATGTGAGATAATAAGCCATACTTTTCATGAAACAGTGCTTTCCAATAGCCGTCAATCTGTGTTACGGCCTCATCTATATAACCAGCGCGAGCCAGAAACGGCGGAAGCATATAGAATGAATCCACCCAGAACTCCGGCGCATCGTCAAGATGATAGACGATTCCATCAGCATTGCGGGGAGCGTCTTGAACAGCCCACCTGATAAGGCGATCCAGCGCGTTTTTCATCATATTATCTCCAGTTTTTTCAACGGCGATAATAAGGGTTTCGCCTATCGAACAGGGATCGGTGCATGCGGTAGATGAACCGATCTGTCCGCAACGTCCTTGCGAGTCCTGACGGTAAGCCGCTTCATGCGCCATCAAAATCGCTGTTTCGAGGTCTCCCGATTCCAAAAACGCCTGCGCTACTGTGCCTTGTTCCCAATTGTAGCGCTGCATTGCCAGCGTAGCCAGTTTCACGCGTTGCATCAGTGTTTGGTCAAACATACATCCTCCTGGTTATCCCTTTACGGCTGCCGCACTCATACCGGTGATAAGATATTTTGAAAACAGCGAAAAAACAATCAACATCGGTATTGTGCCAAATGTTAGGCCGCATATCTGCGCTCCGGTGTCAAAGCGATACTGTGTAGCCAGTTGGCGGATACCCAGCGGCAGCGTGAAAAGCTTATTGTTGGTCAGAAGAATGGACGGGGCAAAGAACGCGTTCCAGGAACCAAGAAAAGATATAAGCAAAAGCGCCGTACAAGCCGGGAACATAAACGGAAGCGCGATATGTAAAAACGCGTGAAATTCACCGCATCCGTCAATGCGCGCGCTCTCGATTACCTCGTCGGGAACGGCTTCGCCCGTAAATTGACTTAACCAGTAAACGCCGAAGGCGCTCGCGCAGTTAGGCACGATCAGTGGCAGCAATGTATTGAGCCATCCAAAAGCTTTCATTTCTATAACCAGTCCTACGATGCCCAGCTGAACCGGAACCATCAGCGTCAACATAACTACGCCTGTAAGCATCGTGCGTCCACGAAAGCGATATTTTGCAAAGCCATAGCCCGCCATAGCCGATACGAAAACCGCCAGTACCGATGTAGCAATTGCGACAATGAAAGAATTACCGTAATAGGTTCCATAGTCGATCTGCATGAGCGACTTGATATTTTCAATAAAGTAATCGCCCGGTAATATTTTGACACCTTTATAGATGTCGGCGGTGGAATAGGTGCTCATCATGCACATGGTCCAAAATGGGAATATCGCAACCAGAGAGATCAGAATCAATGCTATTACCGCAATCAGCTTTCCGCCACGCAAACGAACGCGAGGTTTGATAACGCTTGTTTTTTTCGTCATGTCTTATCACCCCCGATTTTCAGCAACTTGTTGACAATGAATGTCAAAATGGCAATGAATATAATCAACGCAACCGCAATGGCACTGCCGTAGCCGTAACGCATGGTCGTTCCAAACGCCGTATCGTAGAAAAGCCACATGCCGCTTAAAACCGCATTCTGAGGTCCGCCGACAAGTTTACCCATGACCTTGAAGATCATAAATGGCTCCTCAAAAATCTGGAAGCATCCGATCATAGTAGTGATAATGACAAAATTCGTTATGGGTCGCAAAAGGGGCAAAACAATTCTTGTGGTCTTCTGTAATGCGTTGGCGCCGTCGATTTCCGCGGCCTCTGAGATTTCAGGACTAATGTTGGTAATTCCCGCAAGGAAAAGCACCGATGTGTATCCCGCAAAACGCCATACAGTTATCATGGCGACCATGAATCGCGCGGGCCATGGTTTGCTTATCCAATTAGGGGGATTGGCAACGCCTATCGCTCTTAGAAAGTTATTAATTCCTCCAAAATTGGCGTCAAAGAGTATGGAAAAAATCATGCCTAACGCAATGGAGGACGTCAGATAAGGCAAAATATT
>JAUNBY010000537.1:678-1875 GCA_030526935.1 Clostridia bacterium | reverse complement strand
AGGGAACGGCCAAACCAACACTCGGCCGCAAACCCGCGAATTACAGGCCGGCGGGAGCGCACCTCACCCGTCAGGGCTTTGCCCTGCCACCCTCTCCAGAGGAGAGGGCGTGCGCTCCCCTACGCAAGCCATGCATATGGCTCGCGGGCTCCGCAAATTCGCGCACCGCGCGTCTGCTCGTTTATCGCTCTCTGATTGCGCGCGAAATTGTCGCTGTCCAATGACGGCGCTGCCAGCTCGCGCGGGACTTCGCGCACAGAAGCACTTTCTTCATGAAATTTATCATTGAATTTATCGTAAAATTATGCTATACTTCTTGCCGAGAGGTGATTGATATGCCAAGCATTAAACCAGTATCGGATTTGCGCAACTATACGGAAGTGCTTAACGACTGCACAGGCGGCCAACCGGTTTTTCTTACCCGCAACGGGCATGGGCGTTATGTTTTATTAGATATGGAGGAATATGACCGTCAACAGGCAAAACTCGAATTGTTCGCCAAGTTAGCGGAGGGCGAAGCTTCTGTTCAGAGCGAAAAGGATTGGCTTTCCACACAGCAACTTCGCTCACAATTGGGGGTCTGACGGATGATGCTTCAATGGACGCCCAAGGCGGCAAGCGATTTGGCGGAAATAAAGCGCTATATAGGACAAGACGATCCAAACGCGGCGCTTAAACTAATCAGGCGTATTGTAGATCGAGCTGAAAGACTGCCGGAAAATCCGGAAAGCGGGCCGGAACTTCGCGAAAAACGATGGCCTAAAGATCGGATTCGCTACTTGACAATAGACCGTTATCTGCTTTTTTATCGTATCGATGCAGAGGCGATACGAGTAATCAGAGTACTTCATTCAGCGCGACAGTATAGTGCGTTGCTCTATGAGAAGTGATTGCGCGCGAAATTGTCGCTGTCCAATGACGGCGCTATGACAAGCTCGCGCAGGACTTCGATCATGGGATCAATAGTCAAATTTACCGTTGTATTTACAGGTGAAAAGTGGTATACTATTGGGGAAGGAGAGTGATCATCATGATGAACATCGTTCCAATATCTGATTTAAAAAACTATGGCGAAGTCCTTAGCCACTGCGACAATGGTTCCCCGGTATACCTGACAAAGAACGGACGCGGCAGATATGTAGTTCAGAGTATCGTTGAATACGAGAAGCTTCAAGCTACCGTTAAGCTTCTTGCGGA
>JAUNBY010000537.1:0-644 GCA_030526935.1 Clostridia bacterium | reverse complement strand
TATCAAAAGAAGCGCGCAACGACCTTGAAGGAATACGCCAATATATTATCGATACGCTGTGCAATCCCGACGCCGCTACACGTATAATGCTCATGCTGAAAAGCGGCGTCGCCTCACTCTCTGAATTTCCTGAACGCGGTAAGCCCCTCGATTCCATTCTTTCCGTTCATACGGAATACAGATTTCTTGTGTGCGAAAAATATTGTATTTTCTATATATATAATGGCTCGACCGTAGAGATAGTAAGAATTTTTCACCAAATGCAGGACTATATGAGGGCGTTATTCATCGAATAATTCACGGCTTAAGCCTCGTCCAAACCTCGTCGATGAATCTGCGTCTTGACCGGGACTTTTCTCTTTCCTTGTTGGCGTCCCACGCCCTCAAACGCATAAAGCCTGGCGTATTACCACGTACTACCACGTTTTTACCACGCGTAGCAGAAATAATAGAAATTAGAGAAACGAAATAATGCAGATTTAGAGGGTGACGAAAAAGACGACATTGAATGTCACAAGCGGCAAAAAGCCTGTGAAATAAGGATTTTCAGGCGCAGGAAAGCCCGTGAACCGTTCAAGCGATTCACGGGCTTCTGGTCGAGGTGACAGGATTTGAACCTGCGACCTTTTGGTCCCGAACCAAAC
>JAUNBY010000536.1 GCA_030526935.1 Clostridia bacterium | reverse complement strand
AGATGCAAGAATTGCGGACGTTACTTCATTCAATATGGTGATCGGTCAGTGGAGTACTGTGATCAGATTCCGGAGAGCGCAAACAAGCCCTGTAACGTGATCGGTCCAACACGCCAGTTTACGTCCAGTCTCCATGATGATCCAATCAAAATGACCTATTCCCGTGTTTAGAAGAAATATATCGCCCAGAGACGTACTGGAACCATTACAGACGCCCACTTCAAAGCTTGGGCGAAACAGGCTAAGGAGCGACGCGCGCAGGCATATCAGAATGAAGAAACAGATGTCAATCATTTTCAACAAGACCTGGATGAGCTCATGCGTAAGATCATAAAAGAAAATAAATAAGCCGAATTCCACGGCATCTTATTCCCGGCACGAGCGCCGGGTTTTCTTTTGCCTCCATAACGCAAGACGCAAATGGACAATTTAATTTTAGATTGCCTATTGACATTTTGAGACGCGTGTGCAATAATAGGCTATGTTGAAATCAATGTGTCATTGCCTATGACGCGTGCTGGTAAGGCAAGGAAGCCAGCACCAGAGATCGCTCAATGGGCGAGGAAGGAGTATGGATGATATCATCGGAGACACGGAGGATGAAACAACGATTGGAACGCTTCCCTCGACCTGAGAGACTGCAAGCGCTGGAGAACGAAATTCGTGCCGTCCAGCACAACTCGTTCGATCAGTACATTCAGCAGCTTACATTTCCCGGGCGCAGACCCCAACCGCCAATACAAGCTTCGCGGATTTCCGATAAAATCGCTTGGATAGCCATTGATGGGCGTGAGCGTTTTGAACGGGAGAAGCAGCGAGATCTGAAACGCTTGATCGCGATGTATCGTGAGACTAAGCATCTTTTACAGGCTGCGCAATTCTGCATCGCACAGTTGCCAAAGCAGGAAGCGGCGCTTATCAAACGGCATTGCATGGACGGAGAGAGCATCGCCGTCATTGCGAAAGCCATTGGATTATCGCGTGCAACTGCATACCGGACATATGACAATGCGGTAGAGCATTTTACAATGTTCTATCAGGACGCTATGGCGCGACAGGTGCAAAAATCCGAATAAGCCGGCAACTGTATCTTACCATACCAGGATAACCAGATGGTTCCACGACGTTTTCACGAATATGACCAATATGAAGGAGGTACTCCAATGGTAACTACTATGTCAAACACTCCCGCTGCTGATCAAAACAACCACATCAAAGACCCAAGACTTGCGCGTCTCATCTCTCTCTGGACGGTTTCTGAGGAAACCCAAGACAGTCTGCAGTCATGCCGTACATATGAGGAGTATGAGGATGTGGTCAGTCGCTGTGCCCTCAGTTGCTCCTCGCACACGACTGATTCGTTCCATCGCTTTTACGGCATGCAGCGCTTTATCCCGGCAGGGATTCTGGTGAAGCTTGCGCTTGAGGTAATCTATCCGATGTGCCGGGTTGATCGTGGTATGTTCTTTGAATTGCTTGCGAAAGCGTTGGTCAAAGAATCTCCCGCCGAGAAGGCGGAGCGGGAGGAATATGTGTACGATCGCCTGAAAGACCATATTAAGCTGAACGGAAGAGTAACGCTCTATCGCGGTGCGACATCCTTGAACTATAAGCCGACATCGGCGATCAGCTACACCCTGAGCCGCGAAAAAGCTGAATGGTTCAAAAACCGAAACCAGCTGTTTGGAGGTACTGACGGCGTTGTGATCGAGAAGGATTTCCCACTTAGCAAAATCCTCTGGTATACCGACTGTCGCAAGGAACAAGAGGTAATCGTCGAATCGCCCTATCTGAGGCGCTTGATCAATCAAGCTATGATTTCGAATAATCGCCCGTTACGCGAGGAGAAAAAGCTCGTATGCTAAAGTGCCTACTC
>JAUNBY010000535.1 GCA_030526935.1 Clostridia bacterium | reverse complement strand
ATCAGGACCTGCGGCTTGAGGATGTCGCCCGGTTTTGCGGATGCAGCAAAAGCCACCTCAGCCATCTTTTCGGTCGCCATATGCCCATGTCATTCGCCGCGTTCGTGGCAAACGTAAGGATACAGCACGCGAGGCGGCTGCTGGCCGAGGGCGCGAATGTCAGCCGCACGGCATCCTTATGCGGATTTTCGGATCCGAACTACTTTGCCACGGCGTTTAAACGCGCGACCGGGCAGACGCCGACGCGTTTTGCCCGAAACGCAGTTCGCGAGGAGGAGGGGGAAGACCCTTGGGAAAAATAAAACGCCTGTCCGTAAGCGTATTTCTTACGCTGCTTCTCGTCCTCGTCATACCGTTTACCGCCGTTTTATGGTATGTAAAAGCGGATATGGAGGCCATACTTCGCGACGAGATAAGCGCGAAAGTGGTGCAAAATTTGCAAATGGGCGAAAACTCCATAAATCAGCTATTCGCCCGAATGACTAATATCTCAAACGTCTTTTACTGGGATCAGTCGCTTATGAGCGCGTTCACGGATCCCGCAATTGGCTATTACGAGCGCTATACCGCGTTTAGCCGGGTAATTCGCGGCATCGCCATGCAAAATCTGTACGAGTACCGAATGGACGACTCCGACAGCGCGGACGAGGCGATACGCATAACGTTCATCGACAGGCAGAGCCGGTTGTACGCGAGCTGGAGTATGAATTATCAGGACTACAGCTATCTGGCCGGGCAGGATTTTGTAAAGGAAGCCATGAAAAGCGGGGGCTTCATGTGCTGGAGCATGGACGCCCTTGGCTATCAGCCCGAAAAGGACGGCGCGCCGTCCGATCAAATAGCCCTCGCGAGAGCCATAATAGCAGACAGCTCGGGTCAGGAAGCCATAGGGACGCTGCTCATAAGCGTCGCTCAAAGCCGGTTGACCGATATTCTGGAGAACTACCGCTACAGCGAAAGCGACGTCATGTTCGCCGCCTCCGGCGAACAGGGGCTGCTTATCGCCGGGCAGGACGCGGACAGGGAATTCATGGAGAAGGTCGTATCTCAATTTCAAAACCGGGAAAACGGCAATCAGGTGGTCGAGATGGACTCCCGGCGGTATCTGCTCACGTTTTACACCGTGGATCGCGGGGGACTCATAGAAAAGGCGAGCCTTAAGATCTTTTGCATGACCGATTATCAAAACCTCGACCGGCAAATCACCGGACTTGTAAGGCGCACGAACCTGCTGTGCGCGGGATTTGCGGTTACGGCCATTCTGGTAGCCGTGGCGTTCAGCGCAATGCTGACAAGACCCATGCGCCTCTTAAGCGCGCACATGGCCCAGTATCAGCCTGGCGACGAGCCGGTTATGCTCGAATCGGGGCGCAGGGACGAGATAAACGACATCTACGCCGCTTATTACGATATGTCAAGCCATATAAAAACGCTGTTTGAACGGCTGAAGGCCGAGCAGATAACGAAGGAAAAGTATTATTACGAGTCGCTTCGCTCCCGGATAACGCCACATTTCCTGTTCAACACCCTCAATTCGATACGCTGGATGGCGATAATCAGGGGAGCCGACAATATACGCGAGTCAATAGACGCGCTGGCGGGAATACTGACCTACAGCCTCGAGGCGGACGGCGAAATGGTGACGCTTGACAAGGAACTGGCGGTCGTGTCGTCTTATTGTCTGGTGCAGAACATGCGCTTTGGCAACGTGCACAGGTTGCTAGTGGATGTGCCCGATGAAATTCGCCCCGTCATGATCATACGCTTTATACTCCAACCCGCCGTCGAGAATTGTTTTAAACACGCTTTTAAGGGAATGCCCGACGGGGGCTGTATAGTTATAAGCGCCCGCGTGTCGGGGGATGATCTCACGCTGG
>JAUNBY010000070.1 GCA_030526935.1 Clostridia bacterium | reverse complement strand
TTCACCCCGTTGTCAGCGATTTTAACCCGGCGCTCGATTATTTGGCAAAGACGAACAAAAAACCTGCGGGCAGTTGGCTTTGTGGCGTGCGGGGAATTGACGAGGACAAATACGGAAAATACTATCATGTGCGAGTTATGGTTCCGACCGAATGAATCAACGGCGTCAATCGCTGATTTGCGCGGAGTGTTTTTCCCGTGGCTATTGCGCCACAATCCAAAACAAAACCAATAAAAGCTGATAGCAATCGGTTTCCCGCCGCGGCAGCTTTCCGCCTTTGCAACCCGCTTTAACGCGGAAACATCTGCAAATCCGCTTTCTAATAAATTAATTCTTCATACCGACAAGTATTTGCCATAAAAACATGATAATATATACTCGCTAGGAGGGATAATCATGGAGGAAAATCGCGGAGGATACCGGATACTCATCGCGGACGACGATATAAACGTTCATCAGTCGTTAGGCCCGTATTTCAAGCGCGAGGGCTATCAGCTCATGTCGGCATACGACGGAGACGAGGCTATAAGACAGGTAAGGCAATCAAGACCAGATCTTGTGCTATTGGACATAATGATGCCTAAAATGGACGGATTGGTCGTATGTCGCGAATTGCGCAAGACTTCGAACGTTCCCATAATAATGCTTACGGCGAAGGGCGAGGAATTCGACAAATTGCTCGGCTTGGAACTTGGCGCCGACGATTATATCGCGAAGCCCTTCAGCCCCCGCGAGGTCGTGGCGCGCGTAAAGGCCGTATTGAGGCGAATGTTCGAGCTTAACGAATCGGGAAGCGAAACGCGACTCGTCACCGACAACCTCGACATAGACATGAGCGCGTTCATCGTAAGGCTCAACGGGCAGATAGTCCCCTGTACCCCAAAGGAGATCGAGATACTGTGGACGCTCGCCAACAATCCCGGAATGGTCTTCAGCCGCGAGCACCTGCTTCAAAGCATCTGGGGCTACGACTTTCTGGGAGACACCCGAGCCGTTGACAGCCACATAAAGCGCATTCGCGCCAAGCTTTGCACGGGCGACAACAAGTGGGATATAAAGACCGTCTGGGGCGTCGGTTATCGCTTTGAGGTTAATGAGTAAGACTAAATCGGGCAATACCCGCAAAGGTACACTGTTTGGGAAGATGCTGGCCGGCCACGTATTTCTTACGCTTTTCGTTCTGATTTTGATTGGCTCTCTGTTTCTCATGCTCATGAGGATGTACATAACCAGAACCAATCTCGACGATCTTACGGGAAAGACCGCGACAGTAGCGCAAATGCTCAGCCGTCCCGACGGGAGAATTCGCCTTTTGACACAGAAGGGCCTTTTCGAACTGGAAGCCATGTGCGACGCGCAGATATTATACGTAGACAGCAATATGGTCGCCAGGCGCATGGCTACGAGGAAAGTACGCCGTCAAGGTGAGCATGAGGATGCAAACGGCTCCGCTTCATCGGGCGGACAGTCGAATTCTTCCGGCGCGGACGAAACATCGCCATCCGACGGCGATGAAGCCGGCGAAGCGGACTCCCGTTCACAGTCCGACGCAAGTAGCGAGGCTGACGAGGGAAATTCAAATATCGCCCCTCCCAGCCAGTCGGAAGAGTATGAGGATTTTGCGCTCTTTGACGGCGTGCCGGACGCGTTCCCGCCACCGGAATCCGATTTGTTCGTATCCGACGATATGCCGCCCGCCATCTCCAGCGAACTTCTGCCAGATTTGGCCGAGAGCGAGGAGTCATCTTCGCCACAGGAGGAAGCGGCTGACGGCGAGGCTATCGGCGGCGGGCAGACGAATATCCCGAGGGCAGATGACGTTTTGAGGATACTCAACCGCTATCGCGGGGTGGAATACCCTCAAATCGCACAGGACAGCGAACAACTCGAGGAGGACGCTGAGGAAGAAAGGATACCTCTCGAGAGGGTTGATCTGAGCGGAACGCTCGACGAGGAACTGTTAAGGTCGATTATGGCCGGCGAAGTCGCGACCGACATAAGGCGAATACATTTCATAGATTCGCTTGTGATGTTTGCGGGCATGCCCATAATTGACACCTCATCCGGCGAGACCGTCGCGGCTATAATACTTTGCCGCTCTGTCGGCGAGATCGACGAGATGTCAACGAGAATAATCGACGTCATCCTTTGGGCGGGCGCGGCGACGCTTCTGTGCGCGGTTCTGATAGCGCTGTTCCTTAGCCGTAAATTGACTCGACCCATACAGAGAATGTCTCTCGTCGCCGAGAGGATGTCTCAGGGACACTACGGAGAGCGTTGCGCGGTAAACGCTACGGGCGAGATCGGCAAGCTCGGCTCGACTTTGGATATATTGTCCCAGCGGCTTTTGGACGTCATAGGAAATCTGAAAGCCGAAAAGAGCAAGCTTGAAAAAGTCCTCTCCGCCATCGGCGAAGGCATAATCGCCATAGACGAAGACGAATCAGTCATACACCATAACGCCGCGGCGCTTAATATACTCGGAATACAGAGTTGGGATGATCCGTCATCCGATCCCGACGTGGCGAAGCTTAAGGAAACGATACACGACATGCTTTCGCGCGCAGCCAAAACGGGAGGGAATATATCCACTCAGTGGACAACCATAACTTCCCGCGCCATAGAAGCCGTCGCCTCGCCCATCACGGACGGAGAAGGCGATACCATGGGCGCCGTGTGCCTCATAAGGGACGTTACGGAAGCTCAGAAGACCGAGCAGATGCGTCGAGACTTCATCGCCAATATTTCACATGAATTAAGGACGCCCCTTACCGGCATACGCGGCATGGTCGAACCTCTTCTCGACGGACTCATGCAAACTGACAAGGAGAGGATGGACTGCTACAATATAATCTTCCAGGAGACCATTCGCCTCGAGAAGCTGATAAGCGAAATGCTTGATCTGAGCCGGCTTCAGTCGGGCAGGGCTACCATAGAACTCGAGCCAATGCCCCCTGACGAATTGCTCATGGCTGTGAAGCGTCGTATGGACGAACACGCGTCAAAAGCCGGCGTTTCTCTGTTGCTCGAAACCGACAACGTAACCGACTATGTAATGGGCAACGAGGACCGGATAATTCAGGTACTGATAATATTCATAGACAACGCCCTGTCGTTCACACCTTCGGGCGGAAAGGTGACGTTGTTCGCGAAAGACGCGGGAGATTGCGTCGAAATAGGCGTAAGCGATACCGGTTGCGGCATAGATCCCATAGACCTTCCCTATATATGGGAGAGGTTTTACAAGGCCGACAGATCACGAATGCGCACGAGCGGAACGGGACTGGGTCTCGCGATTGCCAAAATGGTCGTGGAGCTCATGGGCGGATCTATAGACGTAAAGACGCGCGTAGGATACGGTTCCACATTCTATTTTTCTCTGAAAAAGGGGTATGTATGAAAAGCTTTACTATAAGCGGCGAAGACGACGGAAAGAGGCTTGACAGGTACGCGGCGAACGCCCTCGCGGGCGTTGGCGCGTCCATGGTTCAAAAATACATAAGGCTTAAAAAAATAAAGGTCAACGGAAAGCCCGGAAAGCCCGACGACCGGCTTAAAACCGGCGACGTCGTTGAGATGTACGTTTCAGACGATGTCTTTGAGACGTCACTGCGAAAGCCCGACAGACTTTATGAAAACTTCAAGCCGCATATAGACGTCGTATACGAGGACGAAGATCTGTTGATCGTAGATAAAAAGCCGGGACTCATATCCCACCCCGATGAAAACGAGCGGGTGAATACGCTTGTCACACACGTAAGGGCATATCTGTATAAAAAGGGCGAGTGGTCGGCGCAGAAAGGGGATTTCGCGCCAGTGCTCCTAAACAGGCTCGACCGGTTTACCGGAGGTCTGGTCATGGCGGCGAAAACCAAACAAGCGCTTGACAGGGTCAATCGCGCCATTAGAAACTCAGAGATCACAAAGCGCTATATCTGCATCTGCCACGGACGCCCGAGACCCGCCGCGGGAACGTTCAGAAACTATCTCACTCATACGGGGAGGCACGTCTTCGTCTCCCCCATCTCCACTCCCGGCGGAAAACTATCCATAACGCACTACAGGACGCTCGATACAAAAAACGGCCTGTCGCTCGTCGAGTGCGAACTTGTAACCGGGCGCACGCACCAGATAAGGGCGCAGATGGCTTACGCTAATTACCCTATATTAGGCGACAACAGCTATGGAAAAAAGGATGACGACAAGCGCTTCGGAAGAAGCTATCAGGCTCTTTACGCCGTACAGCTCGCCTTTGGAAAGGGTATATTCGAAAGACTGGACGGCATGGTTGTTTCTGTGGACGCGCCGTTCGTCAGGGAGTATTTTCCGGATTATAAGCCGGACTTGCGCACTAACGGATGACAGTATATGATTGCCAACGAAGCGGTGTACAAATTTCGTTAACACCCGCGATGTCATGTGGAGCTAAATATGTTCAAATCGACCATAATTATGACCGGATATATTAAATAAAGACAAGAATCAATTTATGTAGAACCATATGGATACATATTCGTTTGTGATTTGTCAATCATTTATCGGCCGTTTCCGGGTGTCAACTTTTACTATACAACAAGTGCTTTACTTAAGTAAAGCGCTTGTTGACAACGGCAATCCCTCTGGTATAAGATGCACTTAGAGAGTGAGCGGCACATCCGCCACAAATAATCCAGTTGGAGGGATAAAAATGAGCAAGAACATCAGTCGTAAGGAGTTTCTCAAAACAGCGGCAATAGGCGCCGCCGGAGTAAGTCTGTTGGGCGCGAACATGATGAGCGCGACGGCGGAAACGCAAAACAGTTCCGTCGAGTATAAAAACGCCAGCAGCTGGTGCCTGTCCAGCCAGAACGTAACCTGGGACGAGGAACACGACATAGTTATCGTCGGCTACGGCATGGCGGGTACAGCCGCTTATATCGAAGCGAGAGAGATTGACCCCAATGTGGATATTGTGATCTACGACAAATCGGACGAAGCCAACGCCGGCGGACAGGCCATCGCATCGGGCCAGTGCGTGATATTCGTACAGAAGGATGATATCGAGACCTTCCGCACATACATGCGCAATTTGAACGCACCGCAGGTGATTCCGGAAGAAGACTTCAACTGGCTGACCAACGAGTTCGCCACGGATCTCGAGTGGATACAGGGCGCGCTGGAGCCTGTAGGCTATGAAGTAGGCTATTCGGGCGGCGGAGCGCTTCGCTGGGGAACGCTGCTGGTTGAGTTCCCCATGCTCGAAGGCTCTGACTTCATCGGCGCCACAGGTCACTTCCGCGACAAGAATGGCGGAGTGCCGTTTGAAAACGGCGGATGCTGGAACGGCTTCAGCAAAGCCGCCGAGTATCGCGGCGCAAAACCCAATTACGAGCATCAGGTCGTAAGCCTTATACAGGACTGCGTGACCAAGCGCGTTGACGGCGTGGCCGTTAAAAAGCCCGACGGCTCGATTATAAACGTAAAGGCGACAAAGGGCGTGCTTCTCGCGACCGGCGGCTATGAAGGCAATATGCAGATGTATCGCGACTTTAACGGCGGCGACCGCATCTATAACGCCGGTTCCCCCTATGTTACAGGCGACGGCGTGAAAATGCAAATGGCGGTCGGAGCGCAGTTATGGCATATGGACAACCACACCATGTCCTGCGGCTACTTCCACGGCATCAAGGTACCGGATTTTGAAACCTGCTTCATACGTCAGTTCTACATGGCTCACGGCGCGTGGATGGAAGTCGCCGCCGACAGCACGCGCTATTACAACGAGGCCGATACCTATCAGCGCCAGCACATGAAGTATTACAGCCACGGACAGTACGTCGACGTCCCGATTTACCGCTCGCAGCCTGTACATATGATATTCGATGACAACTGCCGCAAGGCTCAGCCCATCGTCAACAACTGGATCGGCTGGCCCGTAACCTGCCGCAATCCCTATTCCTGGTCCGCCGACAACTCCGTCGAGATCGAAAAGGGATGGATCGTCCAGGCTGATACAATCGAGGAACTTGCGGAAAAGCTCGGCCGCGATCCCGCCGCGCTGCGCGCGGAGGTCGACCACTATAACGCCATGGTTGACGCGGGCGAAGACGGCGACTTTGGCAGAGACATAGGCACTATGGCCAAGATAGAAACCGCCCCCTTCTACGCCATAGAAGAGGTTCCCGCAATGCCCGCGTGCTCCGGCGGAGCGAAGCGCAATATAAAGGGTCAGGTGCTCAATATGGACGACCAACCCATCGATGGTTTGTATTCCGCGGGTGAACTTGGCAGCCTCGTCTGCAATCTCTATCAGAACGGAACCTATCTGCATGAAGCCATCTGCTCCGCGCGCGCCGCGATCGATACTATGCTCGACGGCAGGGCGATGCTTCATCCCACCGAGAACGCGGGCGCCGCTCAACCCTGGGCCGAAGCGGAGGACGGAGATTATTCCGAGTTTGTACAGGGCTTGCACGATCCCTATGAGGTCATATATACCATAAAGGATAAACGGCTCGTTGGCATTCGCCTGGGCGAGGGCAGCGAAAACATGTTCATGACCGAAGAACAGTTTGAACAATTTGCCGCCTCGATTATCGAGAACCAGAGCATGGGCGTTGACGCCATATCCGGCGCTACAATCGACAGCCAGGCTATCGCCGGCGGTATTATGAACGCATTCTCCCACAGAGTATCCTGATGATTCGTTCAAGCGTGGCGCGTTTTCGCGCCACGCTTTTGTCGATGCTTTTACCGTTATGGATTGAATCACGCTAAAATTGTTCCATAAAAAATCTTGAGCGGATAATATGAAACAGTTGACCACGATGCTTTTATCCTTTATACTGTCATCAATAGCGGTATGCGCGCTTGTTCATGCGCAGGAAACTTGCGCGACGGCATTTCCGTGTGAAGGCAAGCGTGTTTTCTTCGGAAAACAGTGTGAATTTTTTCACAAATTCTATGGGGCTTTAGCCGGCATAAGAGTTATCTACGCTCCGAGGCGAATGGCATACCTGTGATTATAATGGTCAATGAAATTGAGCAAGGGGGTGACAGTATGGACATCAAGCAGTTGGAGTTCTTCCTTGAAATGTGCAAGACCGACAGCTTCACCCGCGCGGCCAAGAACCTGTTTATTACCACGCCCGGTCTCGTCAAGTCAATGGAAAAACTCGAGGACGAGATGGGCGCGCGGCTTTTCGTGCGCACTCGCTCCGGCACCTACATGACGGCGGCGGGTTACGAATTACAGCGCTACGCCAAGAATTTTCTGAATCAATTCCAGTACATAAAAAGGCAGGTGCATCAAGCCGACTCAAAGAGGCAGCACACGGTAGATATATGTATGACATGGGGATTGATGTCCCTGTTCCCCGGAGACTTCTTTTCCCGGTTTATAGTGGAGAACCGCGATATTACCCTGAAGGTTATAAGCCATACGCTGGATGAATGCGTGGATTCGCTTGTCAACTACCGCTCGCCCATAGGTTTGCTGGTTGGCGACGTAAAGCATCCAATGCTTGACATAGTGTTCAGGAGGGAGGCTCCCCTGCACGCCATATTCTCTGAAAAGCATCCGCTGGCATATAAGGAATCCCTTACCATTCAGGATTTGCACGGCGAAAAGGTGGTTGTAAACACAAGCGACACCGTCGCCAGCGCCCGCCTGTCTGACAGACTGCGCGAGGGCGGCATTACGCCTCAGATAATAGTCGACGGCGCCGACTGGTCTCAGACGTTGGAGATTGTCCGCAACGCTGATTTTATTTCATTTTGCGTAGCGCCTCGCAGCGAAGGATTCAAGGGCACTATAATTCGACCCGTATCCGACTTGAACATGTCTATAATATTCAACGTGGTAATCCTTCGGGATATTCCGCTGTCCGACGCGGAAAGGCGTTTTATCGACTATGTCATCAGCCGTATCACAAACGTGCGCAAATGATCGATGACCGGTAATTGGATTTGTCATCCATGCTGAAAACCGTTGAATAGGCTGAATTGATTATTCAAACAATCTCCCGATACACACAACCTGCCCGGATCGCCGGACAGGTTGTGTGTTGACATTATCCGAAATGTTGTAAAGTCAGCGAATTGCGTAGCGCTCAAATTTGCCGTCTCGCGAACATATGCGCCACGCCGCGTCATAGCCCGTGTCGAGCGCGAGTTTCAGCGCCGCGTCATAGCCGTAATCGAGGTATTTGGCGTTGTGACAATCGCTCGAGAATACAATCTCTCCCCCAAGCTCGCGCCATCTTTTGAGGAAAGGCGGCGCGGGATAGGGCGACGTCCTGTATCCCCTGGACATGGCTCCCGTGTTTATCTCCATAAGCCTTACAGCCTTGGACATGCGCTCGAGCGCCCCATAACCGGCTTTCATATAGCGGGGATCATTCTCGTCGAAAAAGCCCGCCTTTTCATTGAGCTTTGTCACGAGGTCGAAATGGGCGATTATATCCGGCTTAAATGAACATATATAATCGGCCAGTTCCCTGAAATACCTGTCGCAAAGGGCGTACCAATTTCCGCCGAAGAATCTGTCGCAGCCCGCTTTTACGGTCTTCTCGTCGGAATCGACCGCGAAAAAGTCGGAATAATCCTCTCTCGCTATATAATGCTTGGAGCCGATGATATAGCTGTACTCGCTTCTGTTGCAGATCGAATATTCGTCCCGCTCTATTCCAAGCGATATTGTAAGCTCGTCGCTATAAGTCTGAGAAAGCTCCTTCACGATTTTAATATACAGCTTCTCGTCGGATTGCGACAAACCAGCCTCCATATTAAAGGGCTGCCTTGCGTGTTCCGAAAAACCCAGCGAACAAAACCCTTTATCCAACGCCTTTTCCACCGTTTGCCGGGCGGGGGATATTCCGTCGACAAGATCGGTATGCACGTGAGGTGAGGACTTTATCACCATGTGCGCACCCCGTAAACCGTTTCAAGCTCGCGCATTTGACCGGCTATCTCGTTCTTCCGTTCGAAGGCGTCGTCGAGGTCGAGAACGGTATAGGCGAGTTGTCCGCGGGATTTGTTGACCATAGAGGCGATGTTTATATGGTACTGCGAAAGTATTCCGGTAAGCGCGGTGACCACGTTGGGCACATTTGCGTGAAGTACGGCTACGCGATGAGAGATGACGCCGTCCAGTTCGCAATTCGGGAAGTTGACGCTGTTTCTGATGGAGCCGTTTTTAAGATAGGCGTCAATCTGGCGGCTCGCCATCATCACGCAGTTGTCCTCGCTCTCGGGGGTTGAAGCGCCCAGATGCGGTATGCATATTACGCCCTTTTGACCGATAAGTTCATCGGTAGGGAAGTCGGTCACGTATCTGCGAATATGACCCGATTCGATGGCTGCGATTACGTCCTCCGCGACGACGAGATCCCCGCGCGACAGGTTGATGAGCGTCGCTCCGGGCTTCATCTTCGACAGCGTCTCCTCGTTGAACATACCGCGCGTTTCGTTCATCAGCGGCACGTGTACCGATATATAGTCGCTTCTTTGCAAAAGCTCAAGTTGATTTTTGACTCTGCCTATAGACCTCGATAGCATCCAGGCGTGATCGACCGATATATACGGGTCGAAGCCCAGCACGTTCATATCAAGGCCTTTTCCGGCGTTCGCGACCAGCGCTCCCACCTCGCCAAGACCTATTACGCCCAGCGTCTTTCCGCGAAGCTCCGGTCCCGCGAACTTCTTCTTGCCCTTTTCGACGAGAGCGGGAACCTTATCTCCCTCGCCCTTCAGCGTCATCGTCCAGTCTACGCCGCCGACGATGTTGCGCGAACCAAGAAGAAGCGCCGCTACCGCCAACTCCTTTACGGCGTTGGCATTGGCTCCCGGAGTGTTGAAAACGACGACGCCGGCTTTGGAATAATCGTCCACCGGAATATTGTTATATCCCGCGCCCGCCCTGGCTACGCACAAAACCGAACTGGGAAGATCTATCTCGCGCATCTCGGCGCTTCTGACTATTATAGCGTCGGGTTGTTCCACCATCGCGGAAACGTCGTATTCCTTTTCGTCCAGATAGTCGTGATATACGGGGGAAATGGCGTTAAGCGTCTTTATCTTAAACATATTTGTGCTCCATTTCAAACGATTTGAGGAATTCAACCAGCGCCTTTACTCCCTCTACGGGCATGGCGTTGTAGATACTGGCGCGAAGTCCTCCTACGGCGCGATGTCCCTTTATGTTCATAAGCCCCTTCGAAGCCGCCGCCTTGACGAGTTCCGCGTCCAATTCGTCGGACTTTGTCCTGAAAGTGACGTTCATGAGCGAGCGCGATTCGGGGCGGGCGACGCCCTTGTAAAGAGAGCTGTTGTCCAGCGCGTCATACAGCATGGCGGCCTTCTCGATGTTTACAGCCTCTATGGCCTTGACTCCGCCCCAGGCCTTAAGCCACTTGAGGCACAGTCCGCACATATATATCGAGTAGGTCGTGGGGGTATTGAGCATGGAACCCGCTTTTGCCATCTGCTGCCAGTCGAAAATCTTTGGCGTGATGGGAAGCGCCTTTCCAAGCAGATCCTTTCTGACTATGACCAGCACAACGCCCGCGGGGCCGATGTTCTTCTGCGCGCCGGCGTAGAGGACGCCAAAGCGGTTTATATCGTAGACCTCGGAGAGAATATTGCTCGAGGCGTCAGCGACAAGCGGAACCGACCCGGTATCAGGAAGCGACGTAAAGCGCGTGCCATATATGGTGTTATTGGTGGTTATATAAAAATAGTCGGCGTTGGGATCGAATTTCTTCTCGTCCCACGAAGGCACATATGTATAATCGTCATCGCGCGACGAGGCTACGACGTTGACGTTTCCGTATTTCTTCGCTTCGACGATCGCGCCGTGGGCGAAGTTACCGCTGTCTATATAATCGGCGGATTTGCTGCCGCTCA
>JAUNBY010000534.1 GCA_030526935.1 Clostridia bacterium | reverse complement strand
AATATCAAGTCTTATATAAAGGCGAGGCAGGCGATAAGTCCCGCCGCGTTGCACAATATATGTGAAAAGGTGCTTATCAGGCAGTTTCCCGTTTTACGGACGATCGCCGCGTAGATCAGACTGTCTATGAAGATTGTCGCGACATCGAAAAGCACCAGTCCAAAGTTCCCCACGGCGATATGTCCCGCGGCGAACAAAACGGATGACACCACGGCGCAAAGCCAGAACGGATACATTTTCATGGTTCTACCAACGAAGAAGCCGCGCCACGCGATCTCCTCCCCGAGCGCCGCGACGACTACCTGAAATATGAGTACAGGCGTTTTATCGAAGGACAGCATGGAATCCGTCCGGCCCATGATATGCGCCCTGAAGTCTCCCGCGAAAACAAGGTCTCCGACAATCAGCGTCACAATTCCGCTCACGACCGGCAGCAATACCAAGATAATCACCCACGGCTTTTTAATATCCGCAAAAAAGGTTTTGAACCGCAATCCTGACTCAGCGGGCGGCGTTTTCTCAACCGCTTCCACGATGAAGAAAAACGCGATGCCCACAAGCACTGAGTACCCCGCTATCTGCGACGACGGCACGATCTTCGTAAGCGTCATTAAGACCATTGCGATCAGGCCTGTGATTGTGAGAATATGTCCCTTGTTCGTCTTGACAGAGTGGTTCACGTCATTTAGCTCCTTATTCTTCATTCCCCGCCTGAAAGAAACTGGCAAGCAGGTCTATGGCTTGCGCCGTCTCCTTTTCATCAGGCGTCATGCAGACAAAATCGTGCTTCAGCTTATCATTCGCGTAATCCTTCAGAACGACGCCCAGCCCGGCCTTTTTCATGGCACCTACAAATTTCAGCGTATACTCTCTGAGGAAATCGCCCTTTGAAGTAACGCATAATACGGGAGGCAGGTTTTCCAGTATCTCGGGGTTTTCCGGATTGACATACTTCCAGAAAGGATGTTTCCGGCAGGACTCCCCGTAAAAATCCCGTCTGAGGAAAAAAATCCCCTGACTGTCTATCCGGCTGGAATAAAACATACCGCTTATCGCGGCAAGCCCCGCAAACCTCATCTCCTCCGTTTTTATTCCAAGGCTCGCCGCGATTGCGGGGACGTTTTGCACAGCCGCCAGATATGTCCCGACAAAACCGCCCGCGCTGTCCCCGCATAAGAATACGCGTTCACTATCTCCTGCGTATCGCTCAAGCATCCGGTACGCATGGCAAACGCCGGCATACGCGTCCTTAAGTATGCCATAGACGTCGCTTTGCGGAACCAGCGGGTAATCAATACAGAAAACCAGACATCCGCGCCCGGCGAGCTCGCCGCAGAACCAGCGGTTGAAGCGGCGGTCGCAGGAAACAAGACCGCCCCCGTGAAAATCGAAGACAACGGGGAGTTTTGCGGCTCTTTCCTTTGGATAGCAGATATCCATTTTATGGCAGTCTTTGCCATTTTGTATATAGGGGATATCCGTTTCAATCGATACGCTTTGCGGAACCGTTCGATTGGCAAATTGCCTTTCATACCATCCGTCCAGTTCCAGTTTCTGTTTGAGCAGTTTGTTTTCGACAAATTTATACATATATCATCCTCACGCCTGCCGACAGGATTTCAGGAATTTTACCCCTGAAACCCCGCGGCAAGCCATCCTTTGTTAAGCGCTGACCCTGAACACCTCTATGATGTCGGAGCGCTTGAGCAACTGCTTTATAATCTTTTCGAGCTGCTGGGTGTTTTTGCAGCCGAGCGTCACGTTTATCTGTGTGTTGCCATTTTTGTCGATGCGGGCGGTGAGGGCCACTATGTCGAGCTGCATCTTGACGAACATTACCGATATGTCCGCGAGAAGCCCTATGCGGTCGTTGGCGACGATCTGTA
>JAUNBY010000533.1 GCA_030526935.1 Clostridia bacterium | reverse complement strand
CTGCTTTGCTATGCTCTCCTTTAGAACAATCTGTCAAATGTTTGTTTCAAACTTCCTTCTCCTTTCATCGTTACAAATCCTTATCGTCTGTTTGCATCGGTCGACGTCGAACATGCCTATATGCGTATCGGCCGGAACTAAACCAATCTGTTCCGAGAGACACGCGTATGCTTGCCGACGAGTCATTTGACCGTGTTTCCAAATCGGATCGAAAGCGTTATGCGCGGCTTTTTTAAGCTCGCGAAGTTCTAAGTTGGCCAAGCGGCCGAGGGGTTTATCAGTTCCTTTGTGGACACCTACCCAAGCGCCACATTCGCGGCAGCAGTAGATCATCCCGTAACTGCGACCGTAGACGATCGAGCTGTCTACAAATTCGGCGCGTTTTCCGCAGTAGTCGCACCAAACAATCATAAATGGTTCCTCCGGCGATTGTTCGCTTGTTCTTTTGAGATACGATCACATCTACGCCCTGTCAGATCCTCAGCGAGGCGTCCACGCATCCATCATCAGGCTCCTTTCTCTTTCGCTCATGGTTTCAATTCCTATGGATTTAGCGTCTTGAAGAACGTTGTCGATCAAACGGCTCATCTGCTTCGTGTCATAGCAGGAGCTGCCGTGATAGGCGAATACCAGCTTATATCCTTCGATCTTGCTGTCATCTACCACTTCAACGAACCATCCGGTACCATGCTCTGACCAGATACGACTAAACTCTTCAACCGCGTCCTCGCGTATCGGGAGCGGAGTGTACTGACCAACCTCTCTGATATTGTGGCGATACACTTCCTCTTTTGTCGTGCCTGTTGCTTCGGCTATCTTTGAGCAGAATTCCCACATCATGGCGTTGGCGTCGAGCGAGCGCCTTTTGCGATACTTCTTGATCTCAATGCTGACATCAGCGTCATGCAGGTTGTCCCATGTTTCTCTGAAATCTTCATCTACGGTAACCGTGATGCGCTGTTTGCCATCCATGCCGAACGTCAGGTCTATAAGCCGGCCTTTCATATCAAATCGGGTAAACCGGCTCGCTATTGTATTCCGAGCCTTTTCTGCCGCACCAGGGACAAGCCATGTCGGGCAATGTGCGGTCGCGGAATTCGGTGCTGTCGTTGCCATATCGGTTGTTTAAAACCTGTCCGCAATACTCGCACTCCAAATCGGCTATAAAGTGCTCGTCATACCTCGTCCTTACCTTCCTGATCTTCATATTCACCTCTCCTTTCGCGGCTCTGTTCAACCGCCCTGTCATCGCGCGAGCCAGTGAGCGCGGTATTCCTCATCAAGTCCCTGTGCCGTCAGCCATTCGTTAAACATGCCGATGACAGGCTCGATTGCGTCGGTTTCGTAGCGCCTGTAGGTTTCCGTCCACACCAGCGAGCCGTTTGAAATCAGGTAAGTAAACTCACAGGCTTCAGGAACAAGCGTGAAATATACGGGATGCTGCGTCGACTCGCGGTATTTACCGACGTCGTAGTCTTTCGAGAATTTGATATCGAAAATCGTGCCGGCCTTGAGAGCGTCTAACCGCCCATACAGCAGATAATCGCCACATTGGTTTACCTCGATATGCTTAGAGAAAGATGCCTGAAGCACCGCGCCTGAGATTATGTCGGCGATCTGTCTGGCGGCGTCGTACCACGGGTGGAACTTCTTGTATTCCGTCGCCTCGCCCGTCGCCTTGTTTGCGCGGCCGTATTTAATTTCGGGCTTATACGTGCCGTTGACAATATCGGTGACGAGATTCTCAAAGTCAATTCCGTTCTGCATAGCTTCGCTTTTGGGTATAGGTTGGCGCCTCAACGTCAGCATGAACTCTGCCATGGGGTCTTTTTCTGTAGTCGCGTCCTCGTAGGGGTTCTCTTTCATAAGGTATAGCCACGAGGACAG
>JAUNBY010000532.1 GCA_030526935.1 Clostridia bacterium | reverse complement strand
TTTCAAAGCCGGGAATATGCTTTTTCATGAACGACGTCAGTTCCTTGATCTGCTCAAGCCCTTCAAATTCGGCGTTGATAATGCTCATTGCGTCGGTGGAATCCGCGTTCACCACACGCGTAGTATTTATAAAGGCGTTGCCGTCAATTTGTCGGCAGAAGTCGATCATGTTGCGGTCGAGAGTGAACGTGCCTTCGCGCTTTCCCTCTTTGACCATGTGCATGAAGCCCATGAAGGAACTGCACGAGTTGTCCCTGAGGAAGTTCAGGTCGTGTTTGATGTCCTTAAATGTTTCGGGTAGGGTTACTTCCTCGGGATGCGTCTCCAGAAACTCGAACACCTTGT
The DNA here is from genome assembly GCA_030526935.1 of Clostridia bacterium. Taxonomy (GTDB): domain Bacteria; phylum Bacillota; class Clostridia; order Christensenellales; family Aristaeellaceae; genus JAUNBY01. The sequence continues at coordinate 1,543 of JAUNBY010000532.1, read as the reverse complement.
CGTAATCAATATCTATCAGGTCGAATGTCAGCGACATAGGCTGCAAGTGCTCGCCCTTTTCGTAGCGCGCGCCTGACTTGTATACCACGCAGGCGTCACATGTCGCGTCGATGACGATTTTTCCGTCGTAGTGAAGCATATCGCCCCTGCAAAACAGATCCACGCCCGTTACGCGGCCGTTGTCCAGCGCGACGTTCGCGAGCTCGGCATAAAGCAATATGTCCATATTCTTGCATTCGCGGCACATTTCACTTATGACTATGCGCATCCACGCCGGATTAACGTGCGTCATGGAATTGAGAATCGGCGAACGTATGTGATCGTTTACTCCGCCAACTTCATGAAGCCTGTCGACTATTTCCTGCGCGATTCCGCCTATTACCTGATTGCCCGAACGGTCGAGAAACGCCAAAAGCGGAAGTCCTGATACGAGCAGACCTCCAAGCTGCGCGTTGCGATCAGCCAGCAGTACGCTCATGCCCATGCGCGAAGCCGCTATAGCCGCCGGAATTCCTCCGGGGCCGGCTCCAACCACGATAACGTCGTATGTTTTCCTGTCCATATTACTATTCCTTTCAAAGTATGGTGTTTTTCGTTTACTCTTTTACTGCTCCGGCAGTCAGTCCAGAAATAAGCAGCTTTCCCAACAGACTGAACACAATTAGAATCGGTATGACCGCGATTGTCGCCGACGCTGTTAGCGGTCCCCATTCGCGCCCAAAATAGCCGATATAATTGTAAATCGACACCTGTATGGTATAAAGCGACTGTGAGTTGACCAACACCGACGATACGGTGTACTCGTTCCACGCGCCGATAAATATCATCAGCGCGGCGCACGCCAATGTCGGCAGGCACATGCGGGGCAGAAGTCTGAAAAGTATATATCCCTTGCCCGCGCCGTCGATTTGAGCCGCCTCCTCGATGGCGTATGGCACGTGCTGCATGCCGCCCACCATTATCCATACGGACATGGGCAGGTTGTATGTGACGTATATCAGCGGAAGCGTGTACCAGTGGTCGTTCATTCGCAGTATTGAGAACAGCATGTAGTTGGGAACTACCATCGCGGCGCTACCCATCGACAGCGGTATCATAGACAGTATAAGGTAAAACACGGTTTTTTTACCACGCATATTATATCTGGTAAGCGCGTAAGCCGCTAGCGTAGCACACAGTATGCCTATCACTATGGAAAACACGCAGTACCAGACGCTGTTGACTATCGCCGTTGAAAAACTGCCCCTTAATACCGTTTCGTAGTGCTCCCAGCTCGTGGTGAAATTCCAAAACCTGGGCGGATAGAGCATAACCTCACGGGCGGTTTTAAGCGACGTGATCGCGCCCCATAAAAACGGTATCAGATTGACAAACAATATCACTACCAGCCCCAAGCCCCATATTACGCCCCTTGAAAGGCGCTTATTGTCAGATTTCATACTTCACCGCCTTTATATACAAAAGCGTGAGCAGGAAGTTGACCAGGCAAAGCACTATCGACAGCGCGCTGGATTCCCCGAAATGATAGCTTGTGAAGCTCATG
>JAUNBY010000069.1 GCA_030526935.1 Clostridia bacterium | reverse complement strand
GAGCGTAAGTGCAAGACAGAGAAGGAGTGAGAGAAGTTTCTTCATTGAATAAAAGTCCCCTTTCAATTATTATCTTTTCGGGATTAATCCCGATAAAGCCCGCGCTAGCCCTTTACCGCGCCCGCCATGAGGCCGTTTATGAGCTGTTTTTGCATGAAGACGAATATGCTTAGGGAAGGTATCAGAACTATTATAACTCCCGCCATCATAAGACCTATCTGCTCGGAGTCTATGTCGTACAATTGCGATATACCTATCTGCACCGTTCTCACGCTGTCTGAATTAGTTACCAACAGCGGCCAAAGGTACTGGTTCCACTGCATCAGAAACACGTACGCTCCCAAAGCGCCCAGGGCGGGCCTTGACAGGGGCACGACTATGGAGGCTAAGAATCTCCAGTTGTTGCATCCGTCGAGTTTTGCCGCCTCGTGAAGCTCCTTGGCGAATGTGAGATAATTTTGCCGCAGAAGGAATATGCCCATCGCTGAACAGGCGTAGGGAAGTATCATAACGTGGTAGGTATCCAGCCATCCCCAGCCGGATACGGTTAAGTAGTTGGCGATTATCGTGGATTCCCATGGAACCATCATCGTCGCGAGTATACACATGAATATCACGTTTCTTCCCTTGAAGTTGAGAAAGGAAAACGCGAACGCCGCCATGGAGCAGGTTATCATCTGAAGTATAGTGACGCTTCCGGCGACTATGAAAGAGTTGAGTATATGGCGCGGTATCGCGGTCTTGGTAAACACGTTGGAATAGCTCACAAAGTCCATATGCGTAGGCCAGAAGCGGCTGTATAATTCGCTCGCCGGCATTACGCTCATCATAAACGTATACAAAAGCGGCACTATTATAAGAAACGCCACCGGGAGGTTGAGGCAAAACCGTCCGAGCTGCAAAAGGGCTTCCTTCTGACGTCTTTTCATCAGTAATGCACGCTCCTTTTCTCGGTTGAAAATTGTATTAATGTGATTATGAGTATTATAATGAACAGAATTATGGATCTGGCGGCGGCGGAGCCGAAGCGGAAGTTTCTGAAGGCGTCGAGGTATATCGAATAGACTATGACGTTCGTCATTTCATTAGGCCCGCCCATAGTCAAAAGCCTTATCTGAGTAAACGACTGGAAGGCGTTGATGATATTTATAAGTATCTGGAAAAAGAGAGTAGGGGAGAGGCAGGGGAGAGTTATGTTCTTAAACTTGCTCCAGTAGCCCGCGCCATCGATAGAGGCGGACTCGTATAACTCGTTTGGTATATTGCGAAGCCCCGCGCCGATAAAGATATAGTTTATTCCGCTTACGAGCCAAATCGTGATAAACCCCATCATGGGAAGCGCCCATGTGGTATCGCTGACCCAGTTGATATTTGTGCCCAGCACGGCGTTCAAAAGCCCTATGGAGGGGTGGAGTATCATCTTAAAGGACATTGCGGCCGCAGCTGAGGCGATGGCTATGGGCATTGCGTATATCGCGCTGGCGATGGTTTTTCCGGGAAATCTGCCAACGGTCATGAGGCTCGTCGCCAGACCTACCAGCAAGCCGCCTCCCGCGACCATGACGACAAATCGGGCGGTTACCCAGAGGCTGTTCCAAAATGAAGCCGAGTATTTACCCACCAGAATGTCGATATAATTTTGCAGTCCGTAAAACAGCTTCGCCTGGCCGTATCTGTCGGTAAGGTGAAGGCTCAGGTAAATGGTTTTGCCAAACGGGAAATACAAAAATACGCCGAAAACCAGAAGCGCCGGGAGCAGAAATAAATAAGGCTCCAGGTGTTCATACGGCGTCTTCTTGGGGGCGCGTCTTTTAAGCACCCTTATGTCCTGACTCATTACACAGCTCCCCTTCGCGATAAGTTCATACTCAGTTTAGCATATGGCGTTTGCTTTGTCAAGCCAAACTTTAACGGTATATTTATAAGTGAGGGTCTATTTGTTGTTTTGCCGATGACAATTTTGCGCATAACGCATATTTGTTTTTTTGATTGAGTTATGGTGAGAATAAATGAGTCCATAGTCGCGGTACGCAAAAAGGAGCGCCGGCGGCGCCGCGAAATGAACGGCTTTATTGCGCGCCGACGCTCAAAAACGGCAATGATGAGGTAAACGGGGGCTTATTTATTGGGCGACGGTTCTGACGGATTGACAGGATATGATGCTCGCGTCGAGGTGAACGGCGCGGGGAAAATCGGAATAATCGCCCTTAAGACGATCTAAAAGGAGTTGGGTTGTATGGACGGCTATGTCGTGAATAGGCTGTGTTACAATGGTAATCGGGGGATTAAATATACGGGTAAGCTGCATATCGTCAAAGCCTATGAACGACAAGTCGTCGGGTATGGTCATATTGCGCTCCCGCGCGGCGGTGACGGCGCCCATGGTAAGCTCGTTATTCGTGCACAATACCGCGGTAGGCGGATGAGGCATGTCCATAAGCTCGTTCATCATATTATAGCCGGATTCGACGGTATACTCGCCGCTTTTTATCCATTCGGGGTTGACGCAAAGCCCGCTTTCGGACAGGGCGTCCATATAACCCGACAGGCGATCCGCGGCGGTATAAACCGAGTTGGGGCCAAGTAATATCGCTATGCGCTCGTGCCCAAAGGAGATAAACTGGCTAACGGCCGTGTTGCATGCCGCGCGGCAGTTGACGAGAACGAAATCGCTTTGCATGTCGGCAATATACCGGTCGATAACAACAAGAGGGATCTTTTTTTCGACTATGGGAGAAATGGACGAGATATCATCCCGCGACACTCCTTCCGGAACGAGAACTATGGCGTCTACGTTTCGCTCGACGAGAAATTGAAGCTTTTTAAGCTCCTGTTTGGGATCCTTGTTAAAGCTGGCGACAATGAGATCGTATCCGGCCTTTAGCAAAAGGGCTTCAACCTCTGAAAAAATATTGGCGAAAAAACTCACGTCCAATGACGGCAGGAGAACCCCTACCGTCATAGTGCGCTTTGTCTTGAGGCTTCTGGCGGCGCGGTTGACGCTGTAGCCCAATTTGGATATCGCGCGCTCAATTTTCAGGCGGTTTGGTTCAAGTACGCTTCCGCCGTTTATGTATTTTGAAATTGTCGCGATGGACAAGCCGGATTCCCGCGCGACGTCTTTTATCGTAGCCAAACTTCATCCTCCAGTAAGACAATCCCACGCTTATTATACATTAGGCGGCGGCATATTGTCAATACGGCTATAAATGGCGCGATTTGCCAGATATAAGCACAAATATAAGCATATACGCGCATAAAAGCCCGTCTGTCGCGGCTTCCCGCGCGACACAGGTTCGACATAAATCCGGGCATATTATACCAACTTCCATAACAATCGTGAAAAACCGCGACGACCATGGAAATTTCGGGTATGTGCTTGCAATTTGTCACATAATGCAATATAATGGTGGCAGAATACAATAATTGTTTGTAGATTACAGGCATTTGCTCGGGGATTCAGAATCCGCGATATAAAGGAGAAAGTGATGAACAAAAGATCGACTCGTATGCTGGCGCTGGTTTTGACGGTGATTTGCCTGATGTCCGCCGCGCTTCCGGCTGAGGCCGCTTACAGCGTCAGGGTCAGGCTCAGCACTTTGCGAGCCAGCGTAGATCTATCGCAAACCGACAAATTGACGCTGACGGCTACGGTAAGGCCGGTCAGCGCGGCAAAAAACCTCGTATGGCGTTCTGACAACACAAATATAGCGACGGTCAATAAAAACGGCGTCGTCACGTTTAAAAAGACGGGAACCGTAAGGGTGGGCGCTCGCGTACCGCGAAAAAGCGCATGGTCAATTTGCACGATAACCGTGACGGACTCGACGGCTCCCACCTCCGTTACACTCTCTCCCAATCGCCTCACCATATCTTTGGGACAGACAAGGCAGTTGACGCCCGTATTTTTACCCGCGGGTTCCAATCAGAGCGCTATATGGAAAAGCAGCAAGCCCGCCATAGCTTCCGTCGATGAAGACGGCGTGCTGACCGCGAAAGCGGTCGGAAGATGCTATATTCGCGTAAGATCCGCCGTGGATTCATCGGTAAAAAAGACGATTATAGTCGTCGTAAAGGACACCCAGGCTCCGACGTCGATTGAAATATCGCCCGGCGACGAATCCATGCTCGTGGACGACACGCTTCAGCTCAGCGTCATACCCTATCCGGAGGATGCCTCCGCCGCCGTCACCTGGTCAACCTCCGACCGCAACGTCGCCCGCGTATCCGCAGCGGGCCTCGTTCGCGCCGTAGCCGCGGGGACTGTCACTATCACCGCGACGTCTGCCGCGGATACCTCCGTCGTAGCCCAGAGAACGCTCACGATAACCGACTCGAGCGTCACCTCGCTTTCCATCGATCAGGAGGATATGTACTTAAATAAGGGAGATACCACGCGGCTTACGTGTACTCTCACGCCGTCCACCACCGCTGCGACGGTCACATGGTCGAGCGACAATACCTCCGTCGCCACTGTGGGAGCCGCCGGGCGAGTCACGGCCGTCGCCTCCGGAACGGCGATAATCACCGCCTCGGCGGGAGGGTTCAGCGACAATATCGAAATACGCGTACTCTCCGACGAGCGCAGCACCGACCTTCCCGACACCTACGTGACCGCGGCCAGCGCCATATCCTCAAACGTCGCCAAGATGAAGGCCATATATAATAGCGCACTGGACGAGCTTGACGAGCATGTGGTCAATAACAACATCTCATCCACGGAGCGCGCCAACAGAAAAGCCATAATCCTTCGCGCGTTTGACATGTATAACGTCCCATGGATGACCGACACGAATATAACCTACTGGTCGTCGTCCACGTCGTACAGGGTAGGACGCATATACCTTGGAATGCCCTATACGCAAACCAATCGAACTTATAACCTTACAAAATGGCTCGACAAGATAACCTATACTCTCAATAACGGCATCTATTCGGTCGAAATGCCAAATCGCTCCTATCCCGGAAACGACTGTTCGTCCTATGTCTCCATGTGCCAGTGGGGTACGAATTCGACATCGTCATACCTCAACACGACGTCAATGTATTCCTCGACGAGCTATAATACCATATCAAACGGCTATACGCAGCTCATACCCGGGGACATACTCGTAAAGGTTGGGCACACCGCGATGTTTCTGTATTACGTCACAAGCGACCGCATAATGGTCATAGAACAGGGCGGCGGAAGCGAGCCGAATACCGTCGCCTGCCATATAAAGAGCATAAGCGGCGTATACCGCTCGCAGGGCTACCGCGTTCGCCGAAAGGTGGGCATAGCGGGATAAGCCGCGCGCCCGCGCGATGTCCCGCAATATCATAACCACTCCTTCTCGCCGATGAATCGCCGCTTCTCCAATCGCATAGCTTTGAAAGGCGACAGGCTTTTGGGGAGGAGTGGCTTCATGTGAAGGATTATATATTCGAGCGCGTGATGGCGTGCGCGGAACATATGCTCAAGACCGGATGTACGGTTCGAGGTTGCGCAAATGTATTTGCGGTGAGCAAGACCACCGTGCACAATGATTTGAGGGTTAGGCTGCCGCTTATCGACTCGAACAAGGCGGCGGCCGTCGCGAGGGTATTGAAGGTCAACCGTATCGAGCGCCATATAAGGGGCGGGGAAGCCACAAAAGCCAAGTATAAAAGGCTGGAACAGACAAAGGCGGCCGATTAACTTACAAGGGTGAACGTATGAATTTAAACATAGGCATCGATATAGGCGCGGCCAATATTCGCATGGTCGTAAGGGAGCGCGGTCTTGTACTCGATCAGTCGAGCGCCTGCGCCATGAAAAAAGGCGCCTGCATCGCAACGGGCGACGAGGCGTACAGTTTGCTGGGACGAGAATACGCTTCCCTTGAAGTCGCCTTTCCGATGGCGGCGGGCGTCATTTCCCGCGAGGACGCGCTCGAGGCCTGGCTCAGGTACGTGATAGGGCAAGCCGCTTCCATGGGACTTGCGAGGGTGTCGCGGGTACTGATAGCAAAGCCCGCCATGATGCGCCTGTCCCAGGCTCAGCGGATGGCCATGCTCGTTATGCGCGCGGGAGCGTCCTCCTGCGCTGTGATGTCATGCGACCTGCTGGCGGCCATCGGAAGCGGTATGGACATTGCCGCTTCGCGAGCGTCGTTTATTGTTGATATAGGAGCCAGCCATATTTCGGCTACGGTCGCCGCCCGCTCGCAGATTATTGCGAGGGATTATTTAAACCTCGGCATGGACTCGGCAAACGGCATAATAAGGCGAATGATACGCAATAAATACTCGCTCGCGGTAGGCCCCGCTACGGCGGAAACGGTAAAGCGGTCGCTCGCGACCGCTTTGGAGAAGCATATAAGCATAAAAGAACAGGTGACGGGCTTTGACGTGACAAAGGGCTTTCCGGGCATAGCGCAGGTCGACCGGCAGGACATACGCGACTGCGTGGAGCCGATACTGGGGCAGGTCAGGGAATTGGCCATGTCCGTCATAGACGGCTGCGATTCGCGAATACAGGCCGATATCCTCGAAGACGGGGCGTATGTATCAGGCGGTGGCGCGATGCTCGACGGCATATGCGAGGTGCTGGAATCGGCGACGGGGGTCAAATTCAGCCGCGCCGAAAATCCGCTGCTGTCGGTCGCTTCTGGTCTGGAAAAGGTCATATCTTCCCCCGATACATATGCAGGCCTCCTAGAGGCTCAGCAGACGATTTTCGACAGGCGAAGCCCGGGGAGGTAATCATGACGAGAACCGTCACGGCATTGGGAATTACGGTCAATTACGAACTCATAAAAACAGATCGCCGCGATATGAGCCTTAAGGTCACAAAGGACGACGTGAGGCTTTTCGCGCCAAAATTCTCGCGCCTAAAGCCCTGCGACGACTTCGTAAAGCGTCAGGCCGAGTGGATAGCGGGGGTTCAAAAGCGCCTTAAAGACTACAACAGGCAGTACGAGGACGCCCATCCGCTCGATACCGGCGCTCAAATCCTCATCGGCGGGCAACCGGTCGAGCTTGACATAAGCGCGGGTTCAAAACTTACGATAGAAATGTCCGGCGACGCGCTCATTATCCATACGCCATCGTATGAGCGAGAGTACCTTCGTGACGCTTTGCGCGTTTTTTTAAGCGACATGGCACTTGCCGCCGTAAAGTCGAGCGTCTCAAGATACGCTCCAATTGTAGGCCGATCCCCAAAGGCGGTGAAGCTTCGCGAGCAGCGCACCCGCTGGGGGAGCTGTTCAAGCGCTGGCAATATAAACCTCAACTGGAAGCTCGTGATGGCTCCCGCGCAGGTTCTCGATTACGTGGTGGTACACGAGCTTTGCCATCTGTTCGAGCTTAATCATTCCCCCGCGTTCTGGCGGCGGGTCAGGGGCGTTATGCCGGATTATGAATACTGGAAAAAGTGGCTCAAGGACAACGGGCGTTATCTAAATATATGATTTTATAGTGGAAGCTTTTGGCCTCCATGCGAATATACTATTCCCAAAGGAGGCGTAGCGCATGGAAGGAAGCATAATGACACGGGTTCCCGTTACGGACGTAAAGCTGCCCGACGACCGGGAGCTTCGCAGCGTCGATTCGGACGACATTGAAACTCTGGCTGATTCCCTCGTCACAAACGGACAACTACAGCCGTTGCTCGTGAGAAAAACAGGTGAGGAATACGAGCTGATCGCGGGATATAGGCGGCTGCTCGCCGCGCAAAAGCTCAATATGACGCATATGGACGTGATAGTCATCGACGCGGGCGACGCCGACGCCGAAATACTGTCGCTTGTCGAAAACCTGCAGCGCGAGCAACTTCACTATCTTGACATCGCGCGCGCCCTCAAGCGCCTCGTCGAGCGCTATGGCTATTCTCAGGACGAGCTGTCCAGGCAGATTGGGGTGAGCCAGTCCTGCATCGCCAACCGTCTCAGGCTCAACAAGCTTCCCGACCGCGTGCGTGAAAAGCTGATGTGTACGTCTCTCACGGAGCGCCACGCGCGGGCTTTGTTGCGCCTTGAAAACGAGACAAGCCAGGTAAAAGCCATAGAGCACTGTGAGTCTCAAAAGCTCAGCGTTCGCCAGTTCGAAGCCTATATCGACCGCGTCAAGGCCGAAGCCAGGGCTTCCAGCCGCTTTCGGGTATACCTTCGCGATCACAGGATGCTGATAAACGCCGTTCTCAATACCGTCAAGTCTTTAAACGCCGCGGGTGTGCGCGCCACAAGCCGCGTGATGGAGCTTGACGACCGGATAGAGGTCGTGGTGTCGTTGCCCCTCAACGCCGGGAAGCGGCCCGCTTAGAGAGCTTGGCGAAGGTAAGAAGAATTGATTTGTGCCAACTTTCCGTCCTCGTCTCGTTACAGGTTCGAAGGCATAGCGGATATGCCGAGGACTTGGGTGGATGCGGGGGCGGAGGTTTCCTTTTGTCTGAGTCGTGAGAGGGCGCTCAAGGGGTTTTACATACTGTTGCCTGTAAAGTTAATGCATTTTGTACATTTATACGCGCACTATTTCATAGCCACACTTGACATGGTCTGGAGTTTGTTGTAAAATTTAATTATTACTGAATGGGAGGATAAGTTGGCAATGAAGAAAGCATTTCAAAGTAAGCTCATCGTTCTTTGCGTGGCACTTATCATGTTGTGCACAACCGCGTTTGCGTATACTGCAGGTACTTATACAGATGAGGGACAAGGCCGCAATGGCGCGGTAAGCGTCACTGTTGAGTTTGACGAGACGCGCATTGTATCCATCGCCGTAGTTGAACACTCTGAGACCGCCGGTATATCTGATGCGGCTATATCACAGATTCCCCAAATGATTATCGAAAACCAGTCGCTGAACGTGGACTGCGTCTCAGGCGCGACGATGACATCTCAGGCTATACTTGACGCCGTGGCAGGCTGTGTCGGGCAAGCTGACGGAGATGTACAGGCTTTGCGCGAAAAACAGATCGAAGTGTCTGTCGTTGAAGATACAACTGAAGATGCATATGCGGATATGGTTATCGTAGGTGCCGGCGGCGCAGGTTTGGCGGCCGCAATTCAGGCGTATGATGAAGGCGTTGACGCGATACTTATTGAAAAACTGTCATTTGTTGGCGGTACGACTCAACTGGCTTCCACCGCTTATAACGCGGGTGGTATGCAAATACAACTCGCTATGGACAATCCATTTACTGCAGATGATTCATACCTGCGCTGGCTCGGTTCCGCGACAGAGCCTAATCCGTATCTGCGTCAACAGGCCAATCTCTCGGGGCCAACGGGGGACTGGCTGATAGAAATGGGCGCCGACCTATCCCGCGTGAACGGTGCGCAGGTAATGACGTCGGATGGAAGTGCGCTCGGCGTCATGTTGATAAAGTGCTTTGAGGACAATCTGGCAATGCGAGGCATTGAAGCCCGTTTATCAACAGAAGGCAAGAAATTAGTGACGGACGAAACCGGAAAGGTAATCGGCATTGAGGTTTCATCTCCATCCGGAGATTATACGATTTATGCCTCTGCGGTTCTTCTGACAACCGGCGGATTTGCGTCCAATCCGGAAATGGTTGCGCAGTATACGCCGCAATGGGAAGGCTATCCCTCAACGGCTAGCGTAGGTGCAACTGGAGATGGAATAAGAATGGCGATGGAGCTCGGAGCGGCTATCAGCGATATGGACAACGCCGGACCGCAATCCGTAGCTTACGATACGGGCAACGGCGCGATTTCGCTGACAAATGTGCGTTACAATGGAGCTATACTTGTCAATCAGGAAGGCGCGCGGTTTGTGAATGAATCTGGTCCTTCTGCCCCTATAGCTAACGCAATCGCGGAGCAGACAGGTGGATACGCCTATCTCGTTTTCGATCAAACTTCCGTCGATAATGCGGCTCTCATGCAACAGTATAAGGACAGCGGATATTTTGTTCAGGCCAATTCGATAAATGAATTGGCACAAACGCTGGGTATAAACGCGGAAACGCTCAACAGCGCGATCGAGAAATATCGCCCCGCAATCGATTCCGGCGAGGACTTGGAATTTGGACGTAATAACCATCTGGTATCGCGCATCGATACGGCGCCTTTCTACGGCGTTCGCATAAGTCCCGCCAACCAGACTACATACGGTGGCGTGGTGATCGATCTTGATACGCGCGTACTTCGCGAGGACAACAGCGTTATCACAGGCTTGTATGCTGCTGGTGAAACAACCGCATATAGGGGGAGCGGCACGTCAATTGCTATAATTAACGGGAAGCTCGCGGCTGAGACAATTGCCCGTGATATAGAAAAAGCTGACATGAAAGCCGCTGAGATATTCGTTCCCGGTACTTATACGGTATCCGCTACAGGCAACAACGGAATGGTAACATTTGAGGTCAGCTTTAGCGCCGATCGCATCAAAGTGATTGAAGTAGTTGAGAGTAGCGAAACGGAAGGTATCGGCGATATTGCGCTTGCTAGTATCAGTGATGGAATAATCGCTTCTCAAAACACTGACGTTGACGGTGTGTCCGGCGCGACATTCTCGTCTAGGGCGATTAAGACGGCGGTTGACGAAGCTATTCAACTTGCGAGAAGCGCTAAATAGCAACCTCTACGCATAAACAGTATAAATGCTGAACCTGCGATTCCTTGCCCAAGATTGACAAACGATCGCAGGTTCGTATTTTTGGTAAGAATGGCTGATTTTCAGGAAAGCCCCTCCAATATGCATTTGTCGCTTTATTACATATTCCATAGTGGACAACGTCCATTCCCCAACGCGCCGCCGTGCATCAAAAACGCCGTAGCCGCGAGGGAACCATCCTTACAACGCCGCATTATTCCGCCATCCCGCGCATAATACCGCAGGCTTCGTTGCACAGCACATGAACTCAACCGTTGGCATAGCTAAATCAGCATATCATCCAAAAGAAAAACCGGCCAAAAGGCCGGTTTTTGAACTGCTCTAATTATTCGAAGATCTTGATGACGACGCCGGAGCCAACCGTGCGGCCGCCCTCGCGGATAGCGAAGC
>JAUNBY010000531.1 GCA_030526935.1 Clostridia bacterium | reverse complement strand
AAGCAATAGACATACTCAACGTAAGGGAATTCATGTAATTTCACGGATAACCCGCCAACAGGCGGGTTTTGTTTTCATAGCGCCATAGGGCGCTATTTTTATGCGATGAAGGGAGAATACGACAATGGCGACGGTAAAAATCGGCTCCGCTCGCATCGACGAGAGGGGCAAGGCATACGGAGGCAAGGCCGGGGATCAGGGTAAAGAGGTCAGCATACAAAACTGGTACGACCATCCTAAAGGATGGCGCGTGATAAGGCCAAAGCGCCCGGATGTCGCCGAGATGATAGCCGCTGACATGCAGGCGGCTTGTGACAACGCTAAAATCGGCTATGACCAGTGGCAAAGATTGACACTCTACAACAAGGCAAAGGAAGTCGGCTTCGACTGTTCGAAGGTAACGGACAAGTGCGAGACCGACTGCTCCGCGCTCGTTCGCGTGTGTCTGGCCTACGCAGGGATTATGGTCGATAACTTCCGCACGACCAATCAGGCTAAGCTTATGCTCGCCACGGGCGAATTTACCGAACTTACCAGCAGCAAATACACAAAGCAATCCGCGTATCTCAAGCGAGGCGATGTGCTCGTTACGAAGACACAGGGGCACACTGTCGTCGTGCTCACGGACGGTGACGAAGCCGTTGATTATGCTCTTGGAGACAGGACGCTTCGCAAGGGCATGGAGGGCGAGGATGTTCGTCAGATGCAAGAGGCGCGTATGACGCTGGGCTATCCCCTGCCCAAATATGGCGCGGACGGGGACTTCGGCTCTGAGACGATGGCGGCGGTTATGAGCTTTCAGGCTCATTACAATCTCAACACGGACGGAGTATACGGCTCCGACACACACGACACACTGCAAGCCGCGCTTGAGGCGATGGACAACGCACCGGGCGATGAAGGCGGGGAAACCGTGGAAGATCCCGTTGTCGAGGTTGTCACCGATATCGATATAAAGTCTTACGAGATAGACGCGCTCGACCTGAGCCAGTACAATACGTCCCAATTCGCCAAAATCGACTGGGCGGCCATACGCGATAAGGTCGGATTCCTGATATTGCGTTGCGGCATAACGCGTTTGAGCACTAAGCCGCTGGGCGTAGGCGCTGATACGCATTTCGAACGCATGGCGGCAAAATGCCAGGAGTATGGCATACCGTTCTGGGCGTATTACTACAGCCGCGCGAAAAAGACCGAACGCGTTATCGAGGAGGCTGAATTTGCCTATAACATAGCGGCGAAGTATAACCCTGTGGGCTATGCGCTTGATGTCGAGGAAAAGGGCGTCAAGGTTGTGGAATGGTTCAACGTCATTCGCACGCTCGGCGCGACAAAAACCATGTTGTATATCGGTCACAACTGGTACCCTGTGTACAAGCTCTCTGTAGACGAAGACGGATTTATATCCTGTTGCGACGCCTTATGGATACCGCGCTATGGCGAGAACGACGGCACCGCCAAGAAGCGCTACACTCCCGCTTATCCGTGCGATTTGTGGCAATATTCGAGCGTGTTCGCGTTTGAGGGCATCCCCGACAAGACGCTGGACGTCAATAAAATCACCGGGCAGCGCAGGAGCTTAGCGTGGTTCAGGGGGGAGGAATAATATGGCGGAAGATTTGTCGGCGTGGGTGCTCGCGGCTTGCGGCGTAATAGCGGCGATAGGCGCGGCGGGGACGTATATAGCTAAGGTCATAAAGCCGGCGCGCGACTTGATTAAACGCGTTGACGCGCACGATAAAATGTTTGGCAACGACAACAAGCGCCTCGCCGAACTGGAGGGCGGAAGCCGCGAATGCTGCAAGGCGCTGTTGGCGCTATTGGATCATGAGATAACCGGCAACAGCGTCGAGAAGATAAAGGCGGCGAGGGACGGGCTTAATAAGTATCTGATTGAGAGATGAGGGAGATGGACATATGGAAAAAATA
>JAUNBY010000530.1 GCA_030526935.1 Clostridia bacterium | reverse complement strand
GACTACCGGGGACATAGCGGCATGGTGGTCTTCGCGAATCCCAACGCCCCGACGGGAATGGCTATGACCCTGAGCGGCATAAGGCGCATACTCGACCAGAACCCCGATTGCCCCGTCGTCGTGGACGAGGCCTATATAGCCTTCGGCGGCGAGACGGCGGTAAAGCTGATGGGGGAGTACGAAAACCTGATAATCGTCAGGACGTTTTCAAAATCCCGATGCATGGCGGGCGCGAGGCTGGGCTACGCCATTGCCTCAAAGGGCGTTATCGCCGACTTGGAAAAGATCAAGTTTTCCATAAACCCCTACGACGTAAATACCTTCACCCAGACTATGGGCGCGGCGGCGATGCGCGACGGCGCGTATTACGACGAATGCTGCGAGAAGGTCAAATCGGCCCGCGACTACACGGCCAAAGCGCTTACCGGCATGGGCTTTCGGGTATTGCCCTCGCAGGCGAACTTCGTCTTCGCCTCTCCGCCGGACGGCGACGGGCTGGGCTGGTACAGGCGTTTGCGCGAAAAGGGCATACTCGTAAGGCATTTCGACAAGGACAGGCTTCGCGAGTTCAACCGGGTTACTATCGGAACCATGGAACAGATGCGGGAATTCATTCTCGCGAGCGAGGAGATGTACGGATGAGGCGGGCTGATATATCGCGCGTCACAAAGGAGACGCGAATCAAACTGAGCCTTAATCTCGACGGCTCGGGCGAGGCGGATATAAATACGGGAGTCGGCTTTCTCGACCATATGCTCACGCTCCTTGCGTTTCACGCGCGCTTTGATCTAAAGGTCATATGCGAGGGGGACACAAACGTCGACGACCATCATTCTGTCGAGGACACAGGCATAGCCCTCGGAGCGGCTATTAAACAGGCCATCGGCGACAAGGCGGGCATAGCGCGCTACGGGAGCTTCCTTCTTCCAATGGATGAGGCGCTCGTCATGTGCGCGGTCGATTTAAGCGGAAGATGCCATCTCGAATACGGGCTTGAGATACCTTCTCAGAAGGTCGGAAGCTTTGATACGGAACTCGTAATGGAATTCATGCTGGGGCTTTGCCGTCAGGCGGGGATGACGCTTCATCTGCGGCAGCTTTCTGGCGTCAATTCCCATCACATAATCGAGGCGGCTTTCAAGGCGCTCGGCAGGGCGCTGAGGCGGGCCGCGGCCGTCGACCCGGCGCTAAAGGGCGGGTCGGCTTCATCGAAGGGGACGCTTATATGATAGCGATTGTCGATTACGGCGTGGGAAATCTGTTTTCCATAGCCAGGTCCTTGGAGTATATAGGATGTGAATGCAGGCTCACCTCGGACGCGGACGAGATTTATAAGGCCGAAAAGGTGCTGCTTCCGGGAGTCGGAGCCTTTGGCGACGCCATGAAAAAGCTTTCACTGACGGGGCTTGATTTGCCGCTGAAGGAAAGGGCGGCAGGCGGCGGTATCATAATGGGCATATGTCTTGGGATGCAGCTGCTCTTTGACATAAGTTACGAATATGGCCGCCACGAGGGGCTGGGGCTTATACCGGGGGAAGTCGTGCCGCTCGAAGTCGATCTCAAGGTGCCGCAGATAGGTTGGAACGCCCTTGACGTACATAAAAAAGAGCATCCGCTGATGAAAAACGTCAATGACGGTGATTATGTGTACTACGTGCATTCGTATTACGCCGCGTGCGACGAGAAGTACATCGTGGCGACGTCGGAATACGGAATAGACGTTCCCGGCGTCGTCGGCAGGGATAACGTCATGGGCGCGCAGTTCCACCCGGAAAAGAGCGGATCGGTGGGACTGGGAATTTTAAAGGCGTTTGCGGAGATTTGACGGCGTTTTATGCGTGGGAAGGCGTTAGCGCGGCAGGCAAGTCCGTATGCTGTGTAAGGCTGGCCGTTGCGCGACAAACAAATACGGATTTACTAGCGGCACGACGTTTCAG
>JAUNBY010000068.1:3254-11221 GCA_030526935.1 Clostridia bacterium | reverse complement strand
GGTATTTCTTCGTAAGGAATCCGCCATACTCCCACATGGCCTTTGTCAGATTATCGTCGTTGAGCATATGCTGTTATTGGGAGGGGATAGTATGCGAAACGGAGGCGGTTGCGGGTTTGGATTTCAAAAGATTCTGGCGGTTATTCTCATAGCGGCAGGCATAGTGATAATACTGTCGTCGGTGCCGTGCTGGCTTTGGCTGGCCGCTATCGGAGGCGCGTTGGCGGCAATGGGCGTAGCGCTGTTGAAAGCGTGTTGAGTTTGTCGTTTGTCGCGCCCAACGCGCTTCTCCAAATGTAAACAGAAGAAAAGCGTGCGGCGGCCAAAAACAAAATCGAATATAAAATCGTATTGCAACCGCGCCCTGAAATGTGATATACTTTTTAAGGATCGACCATTTATACTACGGCGGGGAGGACGCGGTTATGAAATCGAGCGTTTTGCGGCTTTGCGGCGATTATCCCGATGTCATTATGATGCGTTCGGCGTATTTTATGCGGCGGACTTGTTCGGCTCGCGGATTATTAAACGTCGGCGCGCCCGCCGGCTTCCATCTCGCATGACGGCTGATGTAAAGCCGAATATGCTCGTTCGCTTTATTACAAGGCGCCCCCTGGCGCTTATGGCGATATGCTACGCTTCCGGGGCGGCTCTCGGGTGCTTATGCGATTTATCCGCGTATATTTGGGGCATATGCCTTTCGTTATTCGCTATACTGTTCCTTATAAAAAAACGCGCGATATATATCTTTATAGCTCTGGTATTCGTAGCCTCATGTACTAGCGCCGCGCTTTTGGAAAGAAGCGCGGCGATGCCTGCCGACGTTGAGGCTACCATAACAGGCGTCGTTCGCGAGATAAACGAGCAAAGCCATACCAGAACCGTCGTAACTCTGACTGACGCCGCGATGGATGGAAGCGACACAGGAAGCGGCATAAGGCTCTATATATACGGCGGCGCTCAACTGAGCGTCGCGGACGAGATAAGACTCGACGCAAAAACCTGGCTTCCAAGAACGCGGACGAGTCCCGGGGGATTCGACTTTCGAAAGTATCTCGCAAGGCACGGCGTATGGCTGTGCGCCACCGCGAGAAGCGAAGTCGAGATAACGGGAAATTCGGGAGGAACGGAGGTTTTTCTTAACTCTCTGCGCGAAAAAATCGGAGCGCGTATAGACGCGGTTTTCACTAAAAACGCGGTTTTGGCTCGCGCGCTCATACTGGGCGATAAGAGCGGATTGCCCGATGAAGTGAGGACGCAGTTCAGCGTATCGGGCATAGCTCATTTGTTGGCTATTTCGGGACTTCATATAAGCTGTCTGGCGTTTGCCATGGCGTGGTTATTGCGGGCGATGGGCATGAAACGCTTCGTGGCGTTTGCCGTGACCGCTCCCGTCATAGCCGCCTATGTCGTCTTGATAGGAGCGCCGTCTTCGGCTTTGAGGGCGCTGATTATGTTTTGCACGATGGAGGCGGCTCGGGTATTTGGGCGCAAATATGATTCCCTGACTTCAATTGCGTTCGCGTTTTTTATACTGATCGCTCCAAATCCCCTCATGATAATCGACACGGGGTTTATACTGTCGTTTACGGCGGTCATTGGGATAATCGTATTTAACCCACTCTTGCGTGAAGTGCTGAAGGTGTCCGAAAAAAAGGGCATAGCCAAAGCCGTGATCAATATGGCGTGTATAACCGTAGCGGCGCAACTGGGAACGCTCCCGGCCACATCTACCATGTTCGGAACGCTCGCGCCGTATTCCATAATAACAAACATACTCGCGATTCCTCTTTGCACGACGGGGCTTCCCCTCATAGCCGCCGCCCTGATACTATCCGGCCTCTTTCCGCAAGCCTCCGGCGTCATTGCGGCCGTCCCAGATTTTTTACTCGATATAATCGGCTCCATAGCCGAAATATCGTCTGCGCTTCCGTTTGCCAGGGCTTATGTTCCGGCGTGGCCGATGTGGGCGATACTCGTTTTTATCGCGATTTTGATACTTGTGTCTCCCTATTCGGCAATTGCCGGGCATGTAAAGCGATGGCTGCTGTTGTCGGTTCCGGCTTTGTTGATAGTCTGCGTCATAGTCGTAAGGGCGACGCTTCCGGGAGGATTGACGATAGTCTTTTCCGACGCGGGAGCGGCTGACTCCGCGATAGTCCGGGCCGAGGGAAAGACGTACTTCATCGACGTCGGAAAGGACGGATGCTCGTCCATAGACTACTTATCCCATACCGGACAGGGCGTCGACGGCGTGTTTATCACCCATCCTCACGACGACCATATGGGAGGTCTCGAAGACCTCTACGCGGTCAGGGATATACCGGTACTCTACCTTCCCGTCGGCTGGGAAGAACATGGTGGGGAAGACGTCGTCGAATCCGCCAGAAAACGCGGGACAGAAATCGTATACCTCAGCGCGGGCGACGAGGTGGAACTGTCCGAAAACATAAGCCTTTCCGTGCTGAATCCCGAATCAGGCGAGGAATACTCGGACACAAACGGCTTGTCGCTTCTGATGCAAATATCTTATGGCGACGGCAGCGCGTTGATGACGGGCGATCTGCCCATAAAGTACGAGCCTGACGAGTTTCCCAAATGTCAATTGCTGAAAGCCGCTCATCACGGTTCGTCAAATGGAACGAGCAAAGCGATGCTCGAGGGCGTTTCTCCCGAAGCGGTAGTTATAACGGACAGCGCGACACTCGATAGCGTTTCCAAAAAGCTCATCGAGAGGATAAGGGCGGCGGGCGCGGATATATACCACACGGGCGAAATGGGCATGATAACGGCTACCATCCATCCCGACGGAACATTGCATATGGAGAGCTATTTATGACATACGAGCAATTCGTGCAGGAAATACGCGAGGATAAGTCCCGCGACGTATACCTGTTCACAGGCCCCGAGGACTATTTAAAGGAGCGATCAGTCGAGGCTCTTGAAAAGGCGCTTTTGACGCCGGGCATGGTCGAGCTTGACGAAATGGTGTTCGAAAGCCCCGACGAGAACGCCGTTATGCAAGCCTGCGAAATCGTGCCAATGATGTCAAAAAAGAGGCTCGTCATAGTCAAGGACTTTTCGGCGTTCACCTCAAAGGGCGGCGAAGGGCAGGCGGAAAAGCTCGTCAAATGGCTGGGCGATTTCCCTCAAACCTGCTGTCTTGTGTTTTATATGCGCGAATCGGCGGATATGCGCAAAAAATTGTCCTCCGCCATAGCCAGGCGTGGCAGCGTGGTCGAGTTCGAGTTTCTAACTCAAAACAGGCTCGAAAAATGGATCGAAACTCAAAGCTCGAGGCGCGGCGTAAGTTTCGACAGGGGCGCGCCCGCAAAGCTTCTGGAACTGGCGGGGCTTGGCCTTACGAGGCTTTCGGGCGAACTCGACAAGCTGTGCGACTACGCCGGAAAGGGCGGGCGCGTGACGAAGGATATGATAGACGAACTCGTCACGCCAACCCTCGAAGCCCGCATATTTCAAATGATAGACTGCCTTATGGACGGGAATGTAGCAAAGGCGACGGGTCTTGTTAATAACATGCTTCAATCGGGCGAGACGCGCATAGGAATACTGTTTATGCTCACGCGTCAGATGCGCCTCATGACGCACATAAAGACGTTAAGGCAAGAGGGCGTACCACAGGCGCAGATTGAAAAGCGACTGGATATAAAGAGCTATGCCCTGAGGCGAATGGATGAACAGGCGCGGCGCTTCCCGCTCGAAAAGCTCAAAGGGGCGTATATTGAATGCGTAGACGCGGATTTTAACATAAAGTCGGGACGCTTGCGCGAGCAAGCCGCGCTGGATAGAATTATACTATTGCTCGGCGATGTCAAAAAATGATTACTTGGAGGTACGCTCTTGCGAATATTGGGAATCGATCCGGGACTTGCGACGATGGGATGGGGCGTTATAGAATCAGGGGGCGACAGGCATAAGCTCATACAATACGGCTGCCTGACGACGGTGGCAAAGCAGCCCATGCCCCAGCGACTGAGGACGATATTCGTGGGAGTCAACCAGCTCATAGATATGTTCAAGCCCGATGACGTCGCCTTTGAGGAACTGTTCTTTACGAAAAACGTCACTACCGGTATGGCGGTCTCGGCGGCGAGGGGCGCGGCGCTGGTGGCGGTAGCCCAAAGAACCGAGGAGATATACGAATATACTCCGATGCAGATAAAAAAGGCCGTCACGGGGCAGGGCAAGGCCGATAAGCATCAGGTTCAGATGATGGTAAAGGTGCTTTTGAGGATGGACGACATAGCGCGTCCCGACGACGCGGCGGACGCCCTCGCGGTCGCCATAACCCACGCGCACAGCATTAACGCAAAGCATTTATTTAAAATAACCTGAAAGGAAATAAGCCATGTACGCGCATATAGACGGTATCGTCGCCGAAAAGGACGCGAAGACCCTCGTCATAGACTGCGGCGGCGTAGGATATCTGATGCAGGTTTCAGCCGGTACGCTAGCCGCCGTTCCGGGCGTGGGGAATCGAATGAAATGCTATACGGTTCTATCCGTCAGAGAGGATGCCATGGAACTGTACGGTTTCGCGACCCGCGAGGAGAGAACCATGTTCGACAGGCTCAAAGGCGTTTCCGGCATAGGCCCAAAGACGGCTTTGGCGATACTGAGCGCCATAAGCGTAAGGGATTTGTCTATAGCCCTCGTGACCGGGGACGCGGCGACGCTCGCGCGCGCTCCGGGCATAGGCAAAAAGACCGCGCAGAGGATGATATTGGAGCTTCGCGACAAGGTAAACGACGAGGAATTGACGGGAATCAGCGCTCAGGCCGCGATAAACGTCGATTCCGGGCCGAAGGCGGAGGCTATAGAGGCGCTTATGGCGCTGGGTTACGCGGCGTCCGAAGCGGCGGACGCGGTGGGCAGGGTTCAGGCGGACGCGAACACCTCGAATGAGATAGTCAGGCTCGCGCTTAGGGGGATGGCAAAGTGATGGAAGACAACAGAGTTATTGGAACAAATTTAATAAACGAGGATGACGACGTAGAAAAAAATCTGCGCCCGATAACGCTCGGCGAATACTGCGGACAAAAACGCCTGAAGGAGAGCCTCAGCGTATATATGCAGGCCGCCATATCCAGAAGGGAACCGCTCGATCACCTGCTGCTCTACGGCCCTCCGGGACTTGGAAAGACGACGCTCGCGGGCATAATAGCGGCGGAGATGGGCCACAACATACGAATCACCTCCGGCCCCGCGATTGAAAGGCCGGGGGATCTGGCGAGCATACTTACCAACCTCAACGCGGGCGACGTGCTTTTTATCGACGAGATTCACAGGCTGTCCCACGCTGTCGAGGAAGTGCTGTATCCGGCGATGGAGGACTACGCGCTTGACATAATGATCGGCAAGGGGCCGTCGGCGAGGTCCATAAGGCTCGACCTTCCCAAGTTCACGCTCATAGGAGCCACGACGAGGGCCGGAATGCTCACATCCCCTCTGCGCGACCGCTTTGGCATAAGCTTTCGCCTGGAGATGTACTCTCCGGAGGAACTGGCGCAGATAGTAATGAGGAGCGCTAAGATACTGCGCATATCCTGCGACGAGGAGGGCGCGCTTGAAATAGCGGCGAGGTCTCGCGGAACGCCACGAATAGCCAACCGGCTGATAAAGCGCGTCAGGGATTACGCCGAGGTCAAGGCGGACGGCGTGGTGACTAAAAAGGTCGCGCGTGAGGGACTCGACATGCTGGAAATCGACCTTTTGGGACTTGACCGCACAGACAGGACGATGCTCGAGACCATGATAAAGAAATTCGGCGGAGGCCCCGTGGGACTTGACACCCTGGCGGCCTGTACGGGCGAGGACGCCGCGACCATAGAAGACGTGTACGAGCCGTATCTGTTGCAACTGGGCTTTATAATGAGAACGCCCCGCGGCAGGGTTTGCACCGTGTCGGCGTATGAGCATTTGAAGATAGCGCGTCCCGCTTCCATGGCTCAGATGTCTATGAATATCGACTGCCTTGAAGACGAATATGAAGACGAGTAACGCGGAGATGACGAATTGAGATATGAAGACCAGCGATTTTTTCTACGAACTTCCCGAACGCCTGATAGCGCAAACGCCCGTTGAACCGAGAGACCATTCCCGGCTGATGGTCGTAAACCGCGCGACGGGGGAGATAAGCCACAGGCATTTTTACGATATAACGGGCTACATCAATCCCGAAGACGCCCTGGTGATAAACGAAACGCGCGTCATGCCCGCCCGTCTGACAGGCGACAGAAACGGCTCGCCGTGCGAAATACTGCTCCTTAAGGAATTGACGCCCACGACGTGGGAGACCATCGTAAAACCTGGAAAAAAGCTTCGCCCCGGCGCGGTTGTGACGTTCGGCGGGGGAGCGCTCACCGCCCGCATAGTGGACGTTACCGACCAGGGCGGGCGCATAGTGGCCTTCGACGTAAAGAGCGGAGAATTGGAGGCGGCGTTCGACGCGCTCGGAGAAATGCCGCTGCCTCCGTACATACACGAAAAGCTCGAGGACGGCGACAGATATCAGACGGTGTACGCAAGGCGTCGCGGATCCGCGGCGGCTCCCACGGCGGGGCTTCACTTCACGCCGGAACTGCTCGGCAAAATCGGGGACAAGGGAACGGATATAGTGCCGGTGCTGTTGCACATAGGGCTTGGCACGTTCAGACCCGTCAAGGTTGAAAACGTCGAGGATCACCATATGCACTCGGAATACTATCAGGTGACGCCCGACGCGGCCAGGCGCGTAAACGCCGCCAGAAAGCGCGCAGGTCGCGCCATATGCGTGGGGACGACGAGCGTGAGGACGCTCGAATCCAGCTCCACCGGCGAGGGCGAATTGATTCCCGGCTCGGGAGATACCGAGATATTTATAAAGCCCGGATACCGTTTCAAAATGGTTGACGCGCTCATAACCAATTTTCACCTGCCGGGTTCGACGCTTCTTATGCTCGTATCGGCGTTTATGGGACGGGAACTGGCGCTTGACGCGTATGAAATAGCCGTGAAGGAAGAATACAGGTTTTTCTCGTTTGGGGACGCGATGCTCATCATCTGATACGTCTGCATGATAAGCGCCGTTGGACAATGACGGAGGAGCTTTAGTTTAGCTCCTCCATTTCTATCAGTTCTAACGGATGAATGCCTTGTTTTCACACATTGTCCTGATCTGATCCATACTCTTCGTCGAAGCACTGTCTTAAGCCGTCTTCCATTTTGTTGCGAACGGTCTTTCCAGTCAGCAAGTCGAGGCTCTCGCCATTCAGTCTTTTTTTTGCCTCGTCAACGGTTTCTCCATCTTTGGTAAGATACTGATCAACGAACTTATCTTCGATACTCGTATATCCTCCAACCACCTTGTTCTTGATTTTTTCAAATCCACCGACTACCGCATTTTCAATTTTTTTGTTTGCCTTCACCAGTTTAGACTTAGCCATGATTACCTATCCCTTCTGAAATAATATAAAGTTCGTTCTGAAATTACAAGTTCTTCTGTTGTCATCGAGCATCGGCCGTCAGTCCCGGATGCCCTTCCAGATCGGGATCAGGCAAAGTAGAATGACGATGCCGACCAGACCGATGATGATTCCAAGCACCATATTGTTCCAGACCATCGTGAAGCACATGCCGACACCCAGACCGAGCGCACCGACGATACCCATCGCGAGGGAAAGCACCATTTTGGGTGTGATGTGAATCGGCGCCTTGTGCTCCATCTTCCTCCATACGATCACGGCAATCAGTCCGACCACAAGGCCGGCACAGCCCAGAACCACTCCGGGAGTGAACGCACCGAACTCCGGCACGAGCGCCATGCACATACCAAGCGCAAACAGTACACCGGCAACCGTGCCGAGGATCATGGCCACGAAACTACTCTTTTTCATCTGGAATAACCTCCTCTTTAGTTTCCTTTCGGACGATTGCTAGTATAGGCGCGAAGTGTTTGAGCGTTGTTT
>JAUNBY010000068.1:3010-3224 GCA_030526935.1 Clostridia bacterium | reverse complement strand
CGTTCAGGAACGCAGAAGCCTGATTCCCTTTTCGCAGATAGCGTATAGCTCATCCTGCTTCTGCTCCATCAGCGGCGTGAGCTGGGTCGTGCGGCGCTGCCGCATCCTGCGATAAAGCCAGGGAGCCGTTCCCCATCCCAAAAAGCCGGGTATGGCCAACAGAACGCAAAGCCAGACGATAGGCGGCTCCGCCGTCACTGCGAAGGTTGCGCCA
>JAUNBY010000068.1:0-3000 GCA_030526935.1 Clostridia bacterium | reverse complement strand
TATGAACGCCGTGCCGGTCAAGCCCGCAACCAACGCCCAGACCGTTCCCGTATTGGTCTTGGAACGTTCCAGCGCATCCAGCTGATGAGCACAGTCCTCAAAGCTCCTTTGCAGACGGGTTAACTCCGTGCGGTTGATCAGCTTACGGTCGCGCTTCATGGAAAGAGTAACGTAGCCCGGATGGCTTTCTCGCGGGACGTTTTCATCCACCTGCCAGCCAAAACAGCGAAAGCAGTCGATGTAGCGGGATGCTTGTCCCTCAGGGACAGTCCGCTTTAAGTATTCATATCCTATGAAGGTTTCTCCCTTGACAATTTCATTCATGGGCAATCTCTCCTTCTATGCTGACGGGCAGACGCACGATGAATGTGGAGCCTTGACCAAGAGCGCTCTTGACCGCGATAGTTCCTCCTGAAAGCTCCAATACGCGCAGCGCCAGCGCAAGCCCCAATCCATTGCCCTCTGTGGCATGGGAGGTGTCGCCCTGATAAAACTTATCGAAGATGTGCGAAAGCGTTTCTTCACTCATACCGCATCCCGTGTCCGATACGGTTACGACGATCTCCTTCTCATCGGAGGTTTGGCGCAGCGTGATCTTCCCGCCTGCCTGCGTAAACTTGAGAGCGTTGGAGAACAGGTTGTTCCATACCAGCGCCATCAAATCCGGGTCTGCGGAGATTGTCGCGCTGTCCTCTATATCCACATCCAGTTCGATACGCTTTTCATCCAGCAAGTTCTCGAATTGCAGAATGCAATCGCAAAGCTGGCGGCACAGGTTATAACTTACAGGTTGGGGAACGATGCGCTGGCTCTCCATCTTGTTCAGTTTCAGTATGTTGGAGATCAGGTCAGCCAACCGCCGGGCAGACTGCATCACAATCTGCGCGTATTCGCGGCGCTGTGCGTCAGGCAAGTCCTCCGCCATCAGCATGGAGGCATAGTTGGAAATCACGGCAATAGGCGTTTTCAGCTCATGGGATACATTGGAGATAAAATCCGTCTTGAGTGTTTCGATACTGCCCAGTTCTTCCACCATTGTGTTGAAGTCGGTGATGATGGCATCCAGCGCGTCCATGCGGTCGGGGCGGTGGCGGATGGGAACATACACGGAGAAATCACCTTTCGCCACCTTGCCTGTCGCCTCGGCAAACTGCATCATGGGATTGCCGAAGCGCCGATTGTACTGCCACGTCGTTACAAGCGTGAACAGCACCGATGCAATCAGCCAATACAGGATTACACCCGCCACCGTTTCCGCGGGCACATGGGACAGGTCGAAATAGACGGACAGTATCTTCATCTGTACTGTCGTCAGCACCACCATTGCCCCAAAGCAGGCCAAGAACGAGGTGAATGGGAACAGCTTCATGCGAATTCGGCTGTCCGTTGTGCGCAATGCTTTTTTCACGACAATACCGCCTTGTAACCCAGCCCGTGGACGGTGACGATCTTGAAGCTGTCGCAGGAGGAAAATTTGTCTCGCAACTTGGTGATGTACACATCCACCGCCCGCAAGGTTGTGTCGCTGCCCACGCCCCAGAACTCGTCCATAAGCTGGGAGCGAGAGAAAGTGCGGTTCGGGTAGGACAACAGCTTGTAGAGGATATTGAACTCCCGTACAGTCACGGGAACATTTTGTCCGTCCAGCATCGCACTGACCGCGTCTGCATCCAGCGTTAGACTGCCTACCGTCAATTTGCGGTCTGCCTCGATGTTTGCTCGACGCAGGAGCGCTTTTACACGAAGGATCAATTCATCCAGCATAATGGGCTTGACCATGTAATCGTCGATACCCGCGTTATATCCGCGCTGTTTTGAGGCCATATCGTCCCGCGCTGTCATGAACAAGATGGGGATGGTCTTATTGACCTGACGGACGGTCTCGGCGAACTCGAAACCGTCGATCTCCGGCATCATCACGTCGGAGATGATCATCTCAAACAGGCTGTTGTACATTTTGTCATAGGCTTCCCGCGCTGAAAGACACCCGGTCGCTGTGAATCCGCTGTTGTTTAGATGGATGCAAACGGCCTTGTTGAGCTGTACGTCATCTTCAACCACAAGAATTCGTATCATGAACATTTCCCTCCGTTCTTTGCTTCACTCTATTGATCCGTATCATCAGTAGTATGCCAAGCAGCGCGGTAACGAGGCTAAGTATCAACCCCAACAAGCCGGTCGCACTGGCGTGTGTTTCCATGCTGGCCTTGCTTGACAGTGCAAGTAGCGACGCCTGTGTCAGCACAAGGCAAATCAAGGATGCGCTCATGCTGATTGTTTTAAGCGCTTGAATGGGCAACGAATGATATTTCCGAGCCATCAGCAATCCTCGAAGGTTCATTCCGAGTTCGCAGAAGGTAACCGTCGCAATACCCAGCGCGACATATGGATGAAAAGAGGGTAAGGATGGGGCAAAGAATAACCGCAGCGAGTAGCCTGCATACATCAGGCTGGCGAACAGAAGTACATATGCCGAACGACGTAACCACTTGTATGGCTCCGCTTGCATCGTTGTTTGTGGAATCCCGGCAATGGCACATGCCTTCGCCAGCGCCATGCACAGCGTGTAAAACGCGCTCATGCAGGTGAACAGCGAAAGGGAGAAAACCCCTATCAACAGCTTGCCAATGCCTATCAGTAGATTTCCCGCGCCGGAAGCGCACGCAAGCCTTATGCTGCGTGCCACGCTTAGCGGATACTTCTCCGACACCATTGCATCCAACCCTTGTAGCCAGTCGCGCTCCTTTTGAAACATTCATCACCCATCCCATCATATCAGCTTTAGGTTCATCCTTCAAGCCATTTCAGCATAGCAGGGAAATGTATGTGAGATGTTGGTAAAATGTTTGAGAAATGTTAATGACGCGATTGAGATGATCGTACTGCACTCTGTTTTAATGAGCTGGTACCCTTCTCTTAAAATGAAATTGCTGAGGTGATCGGCCCCTCCCGTATGCAGATAACCAGAATCTATGCAAATTTAAGGAATCAGGGGATTAT
>JAUNBY010000529.1 GCA_030526935.1 Clostridia bacterium | reverse complement strand
GGCGTCTCCATTACCTTTCGGTGCGACTGTGCAGCCGTTTACGGTGATTTCCTCCACATTGTCGCAGAGGGTGCAATCGCCGCTGATGTCTTCGCCGCCGATGCCCTTGCGAACGCGATACGCCTCGTCCAGCGCTTCTTCCGTCTCGTTTTCGGCATTGACGAAGAGTACTTCGATCATCGAATCCGCCAGTACGCGAATCACCATGTCCGGATGTTCCGCAGGCGCGTCGCCCACGATCAGCGGGAAGCCGGTCTTTTCCGCAGCATCTTCCAGCGTTTCTACCTGCGAAAACGGATCGCTGATTTCCACGTTCTGCGCCTCGGGTTCGTCGGCGTCAGATGCATCGCCAACGCCCAGTTCCACGATGTCCGAAATTTCCGCGTTACCTTCCAAATCGTTATAAACATACACCAGCGCGAGAAACGGTTCGCAATCGGGCGCTGTCACGCAGCCCGTACACAGCACGCAGTATTGATTGCCCGCGACCACCTGATTCCCAAGATAGGCGACCGGATGATAGGCAACGCCCACAAAGCCCTCCATCGCCCTGTCATACGCCCCGCAGGCATCCTCGTTTGCGCTCAGCGCCGGATCATCCATATTTACCGTCCACCCGCCCAAGAGGTCATCCTCAGCTTCCGCGCCAAAATCTATGTCCACGATATCCGTTATTTCCGCGCTGCCCGTCAGATCCTCATAGACATACGCCAGCACGTATCCGGTTTCGCCATCCGGCGCGACCACCGTAGTCCTGCAAAGGACGCAGTAGTTCACGCCCTGCACCACCTGGCTACCCAGGCAGGCGATCATTTCGTATTCCACGCCGAGCATGCCCTCCATTGCCTTCACAAAAGCTGCCGTCGCATCCGGATTCTGCTCCGGCGTCCAGTCCTCCTCGCGAATCTGCCACGCGCCAACCATTGTTTCCGCGTTTGCGACGCCGCAAAGCGTCAGCATCAGACTCAAAACAAGCGCCATCATCTTCCTGATCATTGGGAACACCTTCCTCTCAATTTTCATCCCTGTTTAGAAAGCGCTTTCGGCACTTTCACGTATATATAGACGGCAATCCTTCGCAAAAGGTCGCATCCTTGGAAGCCTGCCATCGACGAACCCCAATCCGGGCATCTGCGATTGCTGCCGCGTCTGCGCATTACACCTTCTTCAGGTACTTCGTGTTCATCCATCCGAGCGTAGTTCCGCAGGACACGAAGGCCCATTCGCCTAGAAGTCCATATACGGAAACACGCGATCTGCGATTGACAGTTTTGATAATATCGTAATCCGTCCCCGGTCCTTTCCGCACGCGCAACCGAGCCGTGGTGCGCGCCTTTATGCCGCCGGTTACATCGGTGACTTCCGCCTTCCCTTCCAGATCCTCATAAACGTATACCAGCACATAGGTCGATTTTGCATTGGGGGAAACCGCCGTCGCCTCGCAAAGCAGGCAGTAGTTCGTGCCCTGCACCACCTGGCTGCCCAGGCAGGCGATCAGCTTGTAGTTCACACCGACTATGCCATCCATCGCTTTATCAAAGGCGGCTTTCGCCTCCGGGTTCTTGGACGGTGACAAATCACTTGCGTTAATCTGCCATGCGCCTACAGCGGCTTCTGCATTTGCAATGTTGAATGGGGTAAAAGAGAGCGTCATTATCAGGGCAAGAAAAAGGGTCATCAGTTTTCTGTGTTTCATGGTAAATCCATCCTTTCATTTTTTGTCGGCTGAACCAATCCTCTTGGTTGCTTCACCCATATAGACGGCTTAACGCTTCGCCAGGTCACAAAACGATGCGTGCAAAAGTTGCTTTTTTGTGTGACGGGTGAGAAATCTGCTGAACAACAGGATGTGCCGGGCAGACTCTTTTCTCAAAGAATTTTTGTGCGCTCCTTCCCGGCGTCCGGTGGCTATGCTACTGTCTGGCCGGAGGTGGAATTATGCGCAGAATATTGGAG
>JAUNBY010000067.1:385-11366 GCA_030526935.1 Clostridia bacterium | reverse complement strand
TACCTCAAAAATGTAATTTTTTCTAGCATCTGGAATAAGCAAAATAGTGCACCGGCGAATTTACCGATCCGCAATGTTTTTTAACTACTATGTCGGATTTAGTTTGTTCCGGCTCGTGCGATTCCGACGTGCATACGGCGGACGAAATCGAGAAAAGCTAAGTGATATGATAGAATTATGGCTTGAAGGACTGTATTGGCAACGGTGGAACGGCGCGGCTCGCCGCGCAATCTGCAGCGGTGTGTTCGGGAGCGCAACGCGCTCCCGAACGCGCTGACGCTGATAAAAGGCCGCCCCTTTTTGGGGCAGCCCTCTGCGTTCGAATCCATGTCCACAGGCGAGGTTCAGCAAAATTATGACGGACTTCGCGACACTATTAAGCTATACCGCATGGTGGACGTTCCGTCCGGGGCGGTTACCGTAATGACTATGCGGCTTTGAGCGTCCTCGACAGGCACGGTTACGCAACCAGCGCTTTGTATGCCGTTGACAGATACGACGGCGGCAGTTGCCGTCGGTATAGTCAAAACCTCTATCTGGTTCGTCCCGGCGGGGACGGTTGAGTAAATATCCTGTCCGGCGAGCGCGATTGTCGATAGCGATTGTATATAATTCTCGCTCTCGCCCGGCAGTTGAACCCATATTCCCGCGAGGTTGGCGACGGTCATATAGTCCTCCGCGCTAAGCGCCGTAGAGTGTTTGCCATTCATGCAGATGAAATTACCAGTTCCGCCGTTGGCATAACGGTTTCCGGCAATTGACGCGCCCGTGGAACCCGCCGTATTTCGAAGCGACACCCTGAACGCCGCGTCGGGGCCGTAATCCACGATGTTTCTCGCCGCCTGCGTAATCACGTTCAAATGCTCCACGACGTTGAATATTTCATAATCGTCGTGCCCCGTCCACGCTACGAGCTTGTCAAGATCGACCTGACCGGCTTCGCCCATATCGTTAAGGCGCTTGCGGAAAAGCTCGAGGCTCGAGACGAGTACTCGCGCATCGTTTGAAGCGAGCGTAAGCGAATCTGCGACTGAGCGCCGGTTGCAGCCTATGGCGTCGCCAGAATACAGCAAACCATGCTTCCTGTCTAAAAGCATAATGCTTCCATCGGTATGTCCCGGCAGCAGTATCGTTTCCAGTTCCACGCCTTCAAGGTCGAACAGATGCCCGTCCTGTATGGGAGTGAAGTGCTCCTCGCGAACAGTATCCGGATGATTGGTATTGCCAACGGTCAGGGGAATGTCGATTGGATGCATGTATACGGGGCGCTGTGCCGCGACGAATGAATCGATGCACTTTATATGATCACCGTGCCAGTGTGTGACAAAAAGCTCTATGGGCTTATCTGTAATCGTCGATACGTAGGCGTAAAGATCAGCTCCCTCGGCCGCCATACCCGTGTCTACAACTAGCGCCTTATTCGCGCCCTCTATAAGGTATATCTTGTCGCTGTCGTAATCTATTACCATCCATACGCGCATGCCGTCGACATCGTAAAGCAACCTGTGCTTAAAGCTCTTTTTATCCATACGGTCTATTGTGTAAGGGAAACTTACGATTTCACTCGGGTTCATTCCATCCTTCATCGCGACCGCCCTTATATTAAAGTCAGTCTTCTTTGCAAGTCCATCCCATTCGGGATCGGTATCGGTAAGGGCGATCAACTCAGCCACCTCCGCGCCACCCGCGCCGCAGGGAGCTTTGTACATTTTCTGGTTAAACACCCTGGTTGTCGCGCTTACGGTGGGATCACTGCCATCAAGCGTGTAGTATATCGTCGCGCCGGGTTCATCGCAAAAAAGCGCGAAATACTGATTCACTGTAAAAACGCCCTTGTCGTCGGGATAGTATGGATCGCGATAGGTTTCGTAATCCGGAAATACATATGGCGCGCTCACCTGTCCCTGGTTTTGATCATCCGCAGCCGCGCCAACGACGTTCAAGCCCATAGCCGATACCGTCATGGCTCCCGCGCCTATCACCTTGAGAAATGTCCTTCTGCTTATTTCGCGTCCCTTCATGTTATTGCGCCTCCTTGTGTTAATTAAACTTTATCGAAAGAGTGGGAGAATATCCATCCAATAATGCCGCGCTAATTTACGGCGGTTGAGCAGTAGTAAAGCGTACCGTCCTCGCCGCGGCTGTAAAGGCTGAAGAACTCATCCCAGGCCAGCCATGCGTACTGCGGCACATAGGAATGATGGAAGTTGTCATTTATCATCACCTGTACCATTGGTATGTTAAGCTCGCTTCCATAATAGTAATACTGGGTATATGATCCTGTGTTCTTAATCAAAGGAATCGCTTCTTCCATTCCATTGTAAGCCAGGCGTTGTTTCATGTGATTAAATGTTCGGTTATCATCCGCATCCTCGTAAACGCCCATTCCCATTAAATCGTATTGCCCAACTATTCCGAGATAGGGCATATAAACGCCTTGTTCATGCGTCGGGGTTTCCGCGAGCTGAGAATAAGTTCCACCGATATTAGCCGCCGCAGCAAATACATCTGAAAGCTCTATTGCAAGATAACCCGTAAACTGGCCTCCATTGGAGTGTCCGGTGACATAGATGCGGCTTGTGTCTATGGAGTATTCTGTAGTAACGCTTTCAAGGACTGTGCGAATATAGTCAGCTTCCCATTCCTCGCTCGCCCAGCGGGTGCATCCGCACAGAGTATGGTTTACACAACGGCTTCCTTGTGGGAATACAACTATGAAACCTCTCGCTTCGGCGACGCGCCACCATTCGGAGTGCTGAGCGTATACCTCGGCGCGCGCGGCGTGGCCGTGGTTGGCGACGAGAAGCGGCACTTCGCTGGTCGCGTCGTAACCTGTTGGCACATAAACCAGCCAATAGCGGGTTACTCCGTCAATTTGCGCTGAATACTGCTTCATGCCAATCTCTTCAAGCGTATATCCAACCCGCAGCGCTCCGTTGGGTTCGGATGAGAAGCGGCGCCTTTCAGTGAAAAAGTTGTTCCACATATCTTCCTGGAACGCCTCGTCAAAATATCCGGCGGCGCCTTCCATCTCGCTTATCCACACACGACTGAGGGCTTTGTTGTTGATGGTTCCATCCATATGAAGCTCGTCTTGTATGTAAACGCGGCCATATTCGTTGTAAAGTCCCTCATCTATGACATCATTGGCGTTGAGCCAATAGTCCGTAAGCGCCTGATTAGAATCTCCATCGTTAACAATCCAAATAGGCATGACGACATCCTTGTTGTAATATCCGTCAAGTCTCGTATCAAAGTCGACGTTTATGGAGAACACAATGCTCTGCTCGTCGCCAACCTTGCGAATGTAGTCTGCATCTACATCGCTTCCGCCCATCGCAACAACGCCAGCCAGCATTGATGAATAGCTCAGCGATATGATCTGGGCTACCGAGGCTCCTTCGCCATAGCCTATCATGTAAAGCGAAGCCTCGCCAAAATCTATGATTTCACGGTTGCCAAAGACATTGATCGCGGTCTGGTAATAAGCCAGTTCACCGGATGGATCTTCCAGATTCCACACGCCGTCCTTCGCCTCGAAGAACGCTATTCCAAAGCCATATTTCTCGGCAATGGGCATCCAACCCGATTCATTGGCGAACTCTTCGGCTGTCTTTCCGTCGGGCGCTACAACCAGCAGCATGTCGCAGCAGGGGAAATAACTCTCGGGAACATATACGCACATGGTGCGCATAGCGCCCTCTACGTCTATGTCCATCGACCATAGCCCATAATAAGCCGACAGGTATAAATCCGTAGAGGTATCGACAGTCATATCAGTCGTGAAGGGACGCGCTTCGATGGGCTGAGCAGTCGCAACAGTCATCGTAAACAGTATCAGCGCCACCAGGCAAATCAACAGCTTCTTCATAAATAAATATCCTCCTTTATTAATTATGTTTTCATTATAGGATACTCAGGAGGTATAGGCAATTCTAAATTCGCGACCCGATTGCATTAATTTGCGCAACGATATGGAAAATCGCTGATATTTGCCGCGCTTCAGAAATATATTGAAATAGTCGATTATTGTGCACCTCGCCTTTTCAAGCCGAAAATTATACTTTTTTGCTTTTGGAGGCGCTTTTTTACAGATAATGATGAAATCCAGACAAAATCAGCCGATATCTACACCGCGCGGCAACGCGGGGAGCGATTGAAAATGCTCGTCAATATATGTTATAATAAATGTAAATCACTGCGTGTTGACGCGCCCTGGATAAGGAGCGGTGCGAATTGAAGAAAAGAAGGAGAACAGGTTCCATCACGGCGCTTTCGCTCGCGATAGCGCTGATGATATTCGGCGTGACGGAACTGACGCTTTTGGGTTCGGGCGAATCATCCGCCACAGACGGGCTTTCATCGCCTCGACTTACATTTGTCAACGGAGACTCCATATCTCCTAATACCGTTTCCGAGTATTGGCAAAAGTGTGTGGAAGGAGTCCAGGCTGCGGCGGCGGATAACGGCGCGTCGATAAGCCTCATGTCGTTGGAGCATGGAAGCCCGTATAGTTCTATGGCCGACTTATACGATTCCGCCATGCTCGCTCAAGTGGACGGCATAAT
The DNA here is from genome assembly GCA_030526935.1 of Clostridia bacterium. Classification (GTDB taxonomy): domain Bacteria; phylum Bacillota; class Clostridia; order Christensenellales; family Aristaeellaceae; genus JAUNBY01. The sequence goes on along the minus strand of JAUNBY010000067.1, from coordinate 6,798 downwards.
GTGCGTGGGTTTTGACCCGCAAGTACTTGTGGATAAAATAGACGCGGCATTTCAAAAAGGCATTCCAACCGTGTGCATCGACGGAGACATTCCATCGTCAATGCGCATCGCCTATATTGGAAGCGACAATTACGCGATGGGCGAGCGGGCGGCGGAGATCCTCCTGCAACGCCTTGACAGGTCAGGCGAGATACACGTCGTTTATCCGAGCTATGCCACTCCCCAGTTTATTGAAAGGGCACAAGGCTTCATCTGTCGTATACAGGCCGAGACAGACAATCGCCTCGTGGTAGAGCAACCTTCGTCGCAAATAGGGGACTATCAGAATTATACGCGCGCGATTCTTGAGTCGCGAGACGTCGCCGCGATTTTCTGCCCCGGAACAACTGCGTCTGTGCGAATCGCGCGCATAGCGTCGCAGCTTTATCCGGATAATTCCGTTCACATCGCCTGTATAGACGATTATAGCGCCATATTGCACGCAATAGATTCCGGAATTATCGACTTTACAATCGTGCAAAATCCGTTCGAAATGGGACGTCAGGCGGTCAAGCTGCTGTGCGATTACCTGAACAGCGGGGGCGAACCGCCCGCCGACGCCGTCGTCTACACAGATACATATATTATAGACAAAGCCAATGTGCGTGAATATCTCGCGGATGAGGTGCAGTCGTGAAAAAATACGTGTTTAAAAACATGCGCCTTCGTCATAAAATGTTTTTCGCGTTTTTGATATGCGTGTTGACTATGGCGATTATATGCTTTAGCGTAGCGCTTAGATTCAGCCGATTTGAAACAAATATGTCGGTTATGCTTGAAAACCAAACTCTGTTTGGAAATTATCAAAACGCGGCGATAAGAATAGACTACCTTTTGAATTACACGCTGGATATTTCCGATTTGCCGGAAGAAGTCGGCGTCCATTTAAGAGAAATGATGGATTGCGCCGACAAGATGCTCGCGGCTTTTCCGGTACGGGTGATTGAAAATTTATGGTATAGCACCGACTCGCTGTGCAATATGCAATTAGAGATAGAATCCCTGAATACGGACGAGGGTTTCAGCTTAAACGCGCCTCAAATACTGCGGGTGCTCGAGCTTATAGAGCTTCAATATTCCTCTGTCAACAGCTCAATCCACAATAGCATTCTGGAGCAGAACAAGGAAATCGAAAATATCATCGCGCACAATTTGACCGGATATATTGCGATTATACTCTCGGGCGTATTGCTGTGCCTCGTCGTAACAAACCGCTGGTCGGAGAAGATAGTAAAGCCCCTGGATCAGCTTGTGCTTGCGGCAAGGGATATTTCATGGGAGCGGTTCGACCCGTCCATACTTCCCACCGCGGAAAATAACGATGAAATAGGCTACCTGTCATGCGCCTTTTCCGATATGGCCGACCGCATACAGGCTCATATGGAACTCATAAAGGAAAAGGCCGAACTCGTGCGACGCCTTCAGGAAGAGCGCATTCAATCGTTAAACGCGCAAAATATGCTTAAGAAAAGCGAGTTGATGATACTTCAATCAGAAATAAACCCCCACTTTCTGTTTAACAGCATGAACCTCCTGCGCCAGATGGCCTATCTGGAACGCGCCCCAGAGACGGGCGAAATAACTGAAGTGCTTTCGGATATGCTAAGGTACAGCCTTGGATGTATGAATAAACATACCACGCTGCAGGACGAGATAGACAATATACGCAATTATTTCTTCATTCAGCAAAAGCGCTTCGGAGGCAACGTGACGTGCGAGATACAGGCGGATGACCCGTCGATACTCACAGCCAGGTTGCCCGCCATGGTGCTGCAACCTCTTGTGGAAAACTCTTATAAGCACAGCGTTCACGGCTCAAACCACTTTATACGAGTTCTGACCCGTCGCGATCAACAGCGAATGTGCCTCATGGTTGAGGACAATGGGAGCGGCTTTACCCCGCAAAGGCTTAATAGCGTGCGGGATATGCTCGATGAGGTTGACGTCTTTGAAGATACCGCCACGATTGGCCTTAAAAATGTAGCCGCCCGCCTGAAGTTGTTTTTTCAGGGAGACGTTGAAATCAATATCGAAAGCGTCCCCTACGAACTGACAAGCATTACCATAGATATTCCGATAAAACTTTCATAGGAGGTGCGATATGCTTACCGCCATGATCTGTGAGGATGAGCTCATTGACCGCGAGGCGCTCAGGCGGCTGATTTGCGAAAGCTTTGCCGGAATACGGCTGTTGGACGACTGCGTAAACGGCGATCAGTCTTTAGAACGCGCGTTGGCCGAACGTCCCGATATAATGATTCTCGACATCAACATGCCCGGACTCAACGGCATACAGGTCGTAAAGCTGTTGAGAGAAGAAGGCTATGCGGGAAAGATAATGATACACACCGCATACGACTATTTTACCTACGCCCAGGATGCGCTCAACTATGGCGCCGACGCTTTTTTGCTCAAGCCCGTAAAACACGCCCAGTTCATCGCGACAATCGAGGGTTTTATCGAAAAGATTACTAATTCATCCAATACAATCGACAGACTGATGACGGATGAATTGTACGGATATTTGATCTCGGAATATATAATGGGAAATGTCGACGAATCACATAAGGACGCTTTGAATTACATCGAAAACAACATCGCGTCCGCGGCCATCGTGATGCTGTCGGCATCCAGCGAAACGCGCGTTTTGCTGCGGATGAACAAAGGGCATATCCGCCAATCCTTTAAGCTTATAGCCGAAACCATTCAACGTGAGTCGCCCGACGGCTTCAGACAGCTTCGCCTTGACGACGCGGAAGGTTGCTGGGCCATATACCATCACTCATCCGTTCCGATCGACGATGGAACTTTATATCTGCGCGCCGCTCACGCGGCGGGGAGGATGCTCATCTCGGTACTAAAAAACCATGGTATATATTTACAAACCGCAACACGAGTCTTTGCGCGTGGCATAAAGGGGAGCAAAGGCGCGATAGACGCAATGCGGGAAAGCCTGACCAGCAGAACCGTCGAGGAAATGCTTCTCGAGCAAGATTTGGTCAGGGAAAACCTATTGTCCCGAGATGAGGCGATAGATATGGCGGAGAAATGCGAGCAGCGCCAATTCTGGATACAATGGCTCGACGTACTCTCGAAAGAGAATGAGGATATATCCGCCCGTTTCGCCAGAGGCGCGGCTGTGATACTTTCTTTGCGATCCGCTCTGCCGGACGGCGCGGAAAGCGGCAATTCGATATCGTTCCAAAATTGGCCGCGAGAGCTTGAGAAGGAACAAATAGACGACTGGGTGGACGATAGTGCGCAGCAGATACTTTACGAGTACTTCAGGCAGTCCCAAAGAGTCCCTCAGATAGCGCTCAGTCGCGCCTGCAACTATATCATGAATCATTATCAGGCTGATTTGTCCCTGATAGAGGTGGCTGAATACGCGGGCGTCAGCGCGTCGTACCTGAGTCATCAGTTCAAGGAGAATCTCGGAATAGGTTTTGTGGATTATTTGCAAAACATGCGTATGCAAAAGCTCATGGAGTTATTGCGCCAAAGGAATTATTCCATACGCGAGCTTGCACAAATGCTCGGCTACAACAGCCATACCTATTTTTGCCGCGTCGTGCGCCAAAGAACCGGCAAAACGATCAATCAGCTTAAAAAGCAGATATCGAAGGAAAAAGGTAAGGCATGAATTCTTATTACATTTAAAAAAAAGACATCGCAAACCATATAACGCCTGATCATATCCGCAAAGAGCGCAAAAAAATATAATAACAGATATATCATGCAATTGCCTTTTCGCCACAAAGTGTTGTATTATCAAAATGTGGTTGCGGTGTATTTGCCGCGAAATATTACATTATGGAGGAAGAAAGCCTATGAAAAAGACGATATCAATTTTGTTGACCCTGCTGTTTGTCCTGTCCTTCGGAGCATCCGCGACAGCGGACGATTATGAGATCGCCATCAATCTGAAGACGCTTTCAAGCGAATACTGGCAAAGCGTCAGCAGCGGGTGCGACGCTGCGGTTACCGAGGGCGTGGTAATCGACGTACAGGGCGCTGCGGCCGAGACTGAAATAGCCGAGCAGGTAGCTCAGCTTGAGACCCAGCTGGCGAGCAATCCCGATGCCATAATAATCGCTCCGCTCGATGGCGACGCGGTCATTGGAGTATTGGAGTCCTCCGGTTATGAAGGCGTCGTCGTATTTTGCGATACAGACTGCGCCTACGAGAAGAAAGTTTCCTTTGTCGGAACTTCCAACGAGCAGGCGGCTTACACCGGCGGCGTATACGGCGCGTCGCTGAATCCCGACACTAAGGCTGTTATAATCTACGGACAAGAGGGCGACAATACCTCGAACCTGCGTAAAGCCGGCTACGAGCGCGCTTTGCGGGAAGCGGGCCTGACCCCGGTAGCCATGCTATCGGGCAACAATACCACCGACGGCGCGACCAAGGTTATGGAAGACCTTCTCAACGCCTACCCCGACGGCATCAATCTCGTGCTCTGTCACAACGATGACACCGCTATAGGAGCTCTTAACGCTGTTCAGGCGGCGGGTATCGATGGAATAGCCATAATAGGCTTTGACGGAAACGCCAGCGCCGTTGACCTTATCGCATCCGGAGACCTTGCCGGAACCGTGGCGCAGCAGCCCGTGCTGATGGGACAACTAGCTGTTGAAACCGCAGTTAAGGCTTTGCGAGGCGAAGATGTCGAAGTTAACGTAGTGGTCGATACCGTAATAATCGACTCGTCTAACTGCCAGGAGTACCTGAAGTAGTCAGGCAGTACATAATAAATGAAAAATGAAAGGGGTATCAAAAATGTTACATCGCATCACATCCGCTCTCATCGTTCTTGCAATGCTATTGACTGGCGTGGCGGCTGTATCCGCCGAAGAAATCCCCGTATACAATCCCGAAGTTACCTACGGCAATCCCGATCTCCCCTACGGCCCCATGGTGGATGGACTTATCCGTGTGCCAATAACCATGGAGGATCCTGCGGTTTCCGGGGAACTCGTCTGCTACAGTCCTTCTGATTCCTATCCATGCGTGGATACGCTTGTCGTTCTGACTCCGGACGGAATCTCCGCTTCTCAGATGGCGGAAATCTCGCAGTGGAATCAAGTGGCGGACGCCGAAGAAATATGCGTCATTTATATCGCGGCGCCCGGCGGAACCTGGAATCTCGACGAGCCGTCAACAGACACGGCCTTCATCGAATACGCCCTCAGGGTTTACGTCGGCGGCAAGCTGTTCGTTGACTGGAACGAGCGCGCGCTGTACGTTGTGGGCTATGCCCAGGGCGGCACGATGGCTCACGAGCTTGCGATGGCTTATCCCGCCCGGTTCAGCGGCGTGGTCTCCATCGGCGGAAGCGCCGTGACTGACGAGTACATGGATATTATAGGCAATACTCCCTGCTATCCTTATGTTGAGACTGGAATCTACACCGGTGGCAGCGAACGCTGGCTAAACAACTCAATACCGGTTCCCGTATGGATTATTGGATGCGGTGATGACGACGCCAATCCCTCCGTCGCGGACTATTGGAAATCCGCCAACGATGTGGTGGATGAGGAACTGACAAATTCCTACGGCGCCGTTTTCCAGGCGAATAAAGTCACTACCGCTCAGTTAAACAACGAGCAACCAATATCCGAGGTCTGGATAAGCGAAATAGAGGGAGCCCTCGAATACGACGCCGAATTGAACGGCAACATCTGGAACAAATTTCTCTCTCGTGTGCGCCGCTTTGTAGGCGATCCCGGCGGAAGTCTGCGCGCGGCGTTCGAACCGGAGGACGTGGGAATGGTGAAGTATTCCATGGAGGTGGACGGGCTGGAGCGCCAGTTCTACGTATACGCGCCATCCGGATACGACGCGACGGAACAGCTTCCCCTGGTAATATGCATACATGGCTATTCTTCCACAGCCCGCGCCTTTACAACCGATACCGAATGGTGGCGCGTCGCGCAAAGCCGCAACCTGATATGCGCCTTTGTGCAGGCATATCCCCATACCGGGAACAACGTCCCGCGCTGGACCGGAAAGAACACCGAATACGACACCAACTTTATCCGCGCGCTCGTTGACTTTATGGGCGAAAATTACCCGGTTGACGCCACGCGCCGCTATGTCACGGGCGCTTCCAACGGCGGACAGATGACCTGCGCTATAGGCGACGTAATGCCCGAGCTGTTTGCGGGTATCTCTCCCGTAGGCGGAATGGATGTTGCGGGCTTTGGCTCCGGCAGCTATGACAGCGTGAACGATTCGGTGATGCTTCCCGTCTATGGGCTTGCCGGCGATCACGACTACTTCGGTGAAGGCTTTGAGGATCACGAGGCTCATATGGTTCAGATAAACAAATGGGCCGATATGAACAGCATCGATTTGGACGAAGCTCTCAT
>JAUNBY010000067.1:0-375 GCA_030526935.1 Clostridia bacterium | reverse complement strand
CTACGATACAAAGACGCTCTACGTACCCGGAACAATCGCTCCCATCGCCAAATACACCTATGTTATCGACTCTCCCCACGCCTACTTCCCCGAACAGGCGTGGAAGATATGGGATGAGTTTTTCTCAAAATACACTCGCAATGAAGATCTCACCATATCTTACGAGGGCGTTGTCATCGGATGATCCGCATTGACCTGACGTTTTAGTTATCGGCGAGCGAGGCTTTGCCTCGCCCGCCATCCAATTATAATAGTTGCCAACCCCGCGCAACCACAGTTTGTGGGATGCGAAGGGTTGGCAACGTTAAATCGTGAACCCGTAAAATACCTTCGCGAGCCTTTACTCGACAGTCACCAGTAATGAAGCGGACAGCT
>JAUNBY010000528.1 GCA_030526935.1 Clostridia bacterium | reverse complement strand
GTCAGGATCCGGAGTCCATCACTGCCATAGAAATATCCTTTGATCAGGGTGCTAACTGGACCCGTTTCGATACCTCAGACGCGACCTCAGATCGCTGGGTATACTGGTACTTTAACTGGACGCCGCCTATGCCGGGAGCGTATGTAATCAGCGTCAGAGCGATACGGGCTGACGGCGTGACTACGCCCTACCCGGTCGAAAAGCTCATCAACGTGCAGTAGGGAAGGAGACGACCATGAAAAAGAAGAAAATGATAAAGGCTTTGACCGGTGTAACCGGGGCGGCTGTGATGCTTTCGGGCTACGCGCCTGCGGCGACGCATGTAGAAGCCATAGCTGAAGAAGCGACTCGTCTACACTCGCAATACGCTCTTACCGCCCAGCCTGGAGAGGCAGCCGCCTTTATGCCGGTATCCGATTTTCAGGGTAGATTTTCCTTTGACCAGGACGAGCTTTCCCCGTCGGATGACGCCTTCAATCTCTTTGGCACCGTGCTCACCGGCATGTGCGCCAAGCCCGCCTTTGCCTTTGAGGGGGCGCGTTCGGATTATTATATTAACGTGGGCGGGAACATCAAAAAGTCTTACTACGTGAATCTGAAAGAGCTGGAGTCTAGGGAAGAGAGCCGGGTTATGCTCTGCTCTTGCGCCACAGGTCCCGCAACGGCCAATGTAAAGGCCGTTGGCGTACCGGTTGAGGACATTCTTCAACTCTCTGAAGACGCGATGGAATGTAACACCGTGACATTTGTGAGTTCGGATGGCTATGAGGAATCCCTGCCTCTGTCTTATGTACTTGAGAAACGGGCTATGATAGTGTACAGGGTAAATGACAGCGCGCTGCCAAGCGGCACTCAATTATATGTGCCGGAAACGGTGGCAAAGTATTTCACCCGGGATGTCGTTGACATCGACCTGAGCATACGAGACGAAGTTCCCGTCATAGAAGGCCGTGACGCAAAGTATCGGGCGCAGGTGGCAATACTCAACAACGCCGACGAATGTGAGTTCATACCAGGCAATGAGATTACCTTCGAGGGGTATGCCGACGATTGCGGCGATCCCATTGTAGCGGTGGAGTTTTCTCTGGATGGAGGAGAGAACTGGAAAAGTTACGCGACCCCGGATGCCACGGCGGATCGCTGGGTATATTGGCGGTTCGCTTTTACTCCCGAGACGGCAGCTGATTACCAGCTAAGCGTTCGCGCCCGCACTGCTTCAGGAAATGTCAGTCCATTGGAAGCCAAGCTGCTTTTCAGTGTGAAGCAGGTTGTGATCTAGCTAATCACTGAAAAAATGCGAAACCCGCGGGAACTGTCGTTCACAGGTTTTGATGAGCAGCCTTGGTACAACACGATAGAACAGGCGCTGGTCAAGCCAGACGGCACTAAACGTTTTGAATTTAAGGGTAAGCCAGCTATTGAGGGCTGATTTTATTAGCCGTAGGCGAATGCCTGCGGCTTTTTTTGCGCCGCAGGTTAATCTCAAAATACTGAGCGGTTTTAATAAAACGCGCTGAAACACATACGCGAGACCCGTTAGAGAACGATAAGCTAAACTTATGCGCGTAAAGCAAAAACGAGATTGCTCTGAGGCGGATGCCGCTTTATAATATGCCTGCAGGCGAAGTAGGCGTCGCAGCAAGCCGTGGCATGCCGGCATTTCCGTGGCTTGCTTATATCAAACTGTTTGGAGGAAATTATGAAGGACGTTATGATTCTTACCGGCGCGGGGCAGATCGGAATGGCTATCGCCCGCCGCATAGGATACGGGAAAAAGATTGTTATTGGAGACAAAAGGCTTGTCAACGCTCAGCGTATCGCGAAGATAATGAACGAAGCGGGTTTCGACTGTTCGCCCTGCGAGGCTGATCTGGCGGATCGGGCGTCGATACTGTCGTTGATCGACTTTGCAAGAGGATTTGGCGATGTAAATATGCTTGTGAATGCCGCGGGCGTTTCGCCAAGCCAGGCT
>JAUNBY010000066.1 GCA_030526935.1 Clostridia bacterium | reverse complement strand
GCGAAAATTATTTATTACGTTTGAATAACGCAATGCCGCTTTGTCAATATTTGACTATATGAATGCCCGCTGGAACGTATGCCCAGAATTTGCGTCAAATAAAGACACGCGAATGTCAAATCGGCGCGGGGTATGACGATTCCCGCGAATTTGGAGGTAAACGATGATATTACGACGAGCCGTAATCCTCGCATTGACGATAGTTTTTATATCGTTCGCGACGCCCGCCGCAGCGTTCTGGTTTTTTGAATCAAATGATGATCCCACTCCTGCGCCCGAAGTCTACGAGACGCCCTCGCCAACCGCGTCGGAGCAACCATCATCCGACGAGAACACAACCCTCAACTCCACGAATATCGAATTGTCGCCGACCGTCGAGCCTTCTCCTACCCCCATGCCTCCCATAGAGGATATACAGACCGATGAAAGCTCCACTTTGCGCGTTTGGTTAAGCTCTCTGGGAAACCTGAATTCAATCGGCCTTACTCTGATGGGAAGCTACGCCCTTGAAAACGACGCGGGCTTCCGCTTCGCCGACGAAGTTGAATTGGAGATAATCGCCGACGACGAATACCTTTATATCAACAGCGCCGGAATGATAGTCAATCTTGGTTCAACCTTCACGCTTACGAGGCATACCGAAGAATCGGGAATCGTCATCCATGAAACAAACCGCGCCAACCTATATAACGGGAATCTTCGCCTGGTAAACGACGCCGGGAGCATTCGAGCGATACTGTATATAGACATTGAGGAATACCTGTACGGCGTCGTCCCTTACGAGATGAGCGACTCGTTCCCCATAGAGGCGTTGAAGGCTCAGGCGGTCGCCGCGAGAACCTACGCCGCGAGCCGCAAAAACGCGAATCGCGATTACGACGTGGTTGATACCACCAACGACCAGGTATACCGCGGATTCAACGGCGATACCATAAACACCATCGCCGCCGTTGACGAAACGCGCGGCATAGTGGGCCTTTATAATGGCAAATACGCCACCTGCTACTTTACCGCCAGCAACGGCGGTCAGACCGCCATGCCCGACCAGATATGGGGAAACGCCGGGGACTACGGCTGGCTCGACGTGCGCGACGATCCCTACGACGTTGAGAACCCTTCAAGCCCCGTAAAGACGCTCGACATATCCGTCGTCCCTCTGGATAACGAGGACAGGCTCCTGAACGAGATAATGTCCCTGCTGACCGAACAGATGGCATCTCTCGGATACAGCGATGAGGCGGAGGACATAACCATACTCTCCATAAACTCCGCGACCCCCGTAGAACCGCTTTTTTCCGGAGAAAACAGGATGTATTCCAAATTGCGATTGGGGCTTACGGTTCAGGGCAAGGTGCTCTACGAGGCATTTCCCACTCCAAACGCCCAGACGACGCCCCTGTATATGGACGAAGTGGTCGATCATGAACTGTACGTCGATCTCGACTTTTACACGCTTTTAAAAGACGAATTCGGCCTTAAAATAAGCTCCATCGACTGCGAACTTCTGACGGTGGTTGAAATAACAAACGACGAGGGCGTCCTAACCGGCTTTCGCCTCGAATCCCGCAGGTTCGGCCACGGCGTTGGAATGAGCCAGCGCGGAGCGCAACAGATGGCCCGGGAGTACGACATGACCTACAGGGAGATACTGGCTTTTTACTACCCGGGAATGACTCTCGTTCGAATGGATTACGCGCGAGACGAGATCTTACCGCTTTCAGACCTTCCCAACGGCATTGGCGGTTCTCGTCCGCGTCCGACTCCCAGACCAACTCCCGCGCCTCTTCCCGCCCTCGGCGACGGCGAGAGATACGCGACGGCAAAGCTCGATTCCAACGCTTCAACGCTCAACGTCCGCGATATACCCTCCACATCGGGGGTCATACTCGGTACGCTTACCAACGGGCAGAGGCTCATAGTTATGGAGGTTTACAGCGAGCAGGGCTGGGCAAAAATAAAAACCGCCGAACTCGAAGGATATGCTTCCATGGATTATTTAAGCATACAATAAAACCGGGTGCCGCGCCTTGTCACCCTGCGTCATGCGCCTTAACGCAAACCGTAACCTCGTCATTATACCTCGCGGATACGCCTTAAAAAAAACACTTGACATATTGCTCGTATTCGTGCAAAATATAGTGGTAGTATGGTAAATAGTTGCGCGGCGGCATAACAGTCACGCGCGACCGAATAAGGATAAGGGGTGAACTTAATGGCTATTTTTGATGACATAGGAAAGCAATTATCGTCGGCCGCAAAGACTATAGGAAAGAAGACCAACGATATTAGTGAAATACGCCGTTTGAACACAAAGAAGCAATCCATAAGGCGGCAAATGGAGAGCGCCTACACTCAGATTGGAAAGGCGTATTACGCTACGGCTTCGGCTTCCACTCACGGCGAAGCCGACAGGTTATGCGATCAGATAGAAACCATGCTCGCTGAGATAGCAGAGCTGGACAGAAAGATCGACAAGGTCAAGAATCAGCGCAGATGTCCCGAATGTTCGAGCGTCCAGCCGCGCGAATCCAAGTTCTGCTCAAACTGCGGGGCGAAATTGCCCGATCTTCCACAGCCCGAGCCGGAACCAGAGCCGGATACCGAAGAAGCCGACAAGTCGGATGAGTTAAGGGAGGAAGTTGACGTAGAGATAGACTGGCCGATGCCCGACGAATCCGCAGACGACGATGAATATGACAAAGACGGCGAAGACGAGGAAGAAAGCGACAAATAGACAATCGGGCGGGGGCTGCATCCCCCGCCTTAATAATCGGAGTGTGACGGCATTGAATAAAAAAACTGCGGCGCAGCTCATTGCGTTTGGCGTATTGCTGGCGGCGGCGGTATTCAACCTTCGCGACGCGGCCGCGGCTGTAAACGGCGTCATAGGCGTATTTAAGCCTGTGTTGCTCGGCTTTGCGTTTGCGTTTTTTCTGAACATTCCGCTTTGCCTCATACAGAATATCGACAAAAAAAACCGGACGCCCCGCTTCCTGCAAATACTGTTTTCATTGATCGTCGTAATAATCATAGTGGCGTGCGTGCTTCTTATTCTCGTGCCGCAACTCATACAGTCGGCCTCGGCGCTCTTTGCCAAACTTCCATACTGGTTCGAACAGATAAAACAGTTCGCATTGCGCATATACAATTATCCGCAGTTCAACGACTGGCTCAACAGCCTCACCTTTAACTTGGACGACATAGCAGGTCGCTTTATCGGCTTTTTAAGAAGCGGCGCGTTCGACGCCATATCCTCCGCCGCGAACGTCGCGACCGGCGTCGTCGGGGATGTAACGGGCGTCGTAATCGCCTTTATAATCGGACTTGGCGTCGTTTCCTGCAAAGAGCGGCTTTGCTCTCAGGCTTCAAGGGTAATAAGGGCGTTTATAAAGCCCTCGCACGCCGAAAGGATAATTTCGACTTGCAGAATGACTCATCACGCCTACGTCGGTTTTTTTTCGGCGCAACTGACCGAGGCCGCGATACTCGGCATTCTGGTAATGCTTGGCATGCTCATCATAGGATTCCCGCGCCCGTTTATGGTCGCGACAATGGTGGCCATAGGCGCTTTGATACCTCTTTTCGGCGCGTTCGTAGCGGCGCTTACGGCGGCTTTTTTCCTTGCCGCCGAGTTTTCGCTTAGCGACGGATGCTGGTTCATGGCGTTTTTCATAATCCTTCAGCAGATAGAAGGAAACGTAATATATCCCCGCGTCATGGGAAGCCGCATAGGTCTGCCCTCGGTTTGGGTGCTAATGGCGGTCGTAGTCGGCGGCAACGCGATGGGCATAGCCGGAATGATACTTTTCGTACCGCTGGCGTCCGTCGTATACCAGCTTATCGCCCATGAGGTAAAGCGACGCGAGAAAGTTAAGTGTGAGACGGCAACGGCGCAGAATCGGCCTGAAAGCGTGGATGGTAAAACGGTCGGGTGAATCGCGCTGTCAGTTATACCCGGCTTCTGTTCTCATCGAGCAATTCCGCGTATCCATGGATGTAGACGTCGCAAATCTCCTCGATTTCCTTTTGATACTTTTCGTGTATCGGGTCGTATATGCCATATACCACAAGTCCCGCTTCCTTCGCGCCCTTCATGGCGTACAGCGCGTCCTCGAACATCGCGCACTCGCCGCAATCGAGGCCCAGTTTATCGACGGCATAGCGGTAGTACTCGGGGTACTGCTTGTCGAGTCCGAGATCCAGCCCCGAGACTATAAACTCGAACTTGTCCCACAGCCCGTGACGGCTAAGCGCGGGCTGTGCGAGTTCTCTTGGCGTCGCGGTACCCAGGCAAAGCCTCACGCCGCTTGCGAGCAGATGATCCATATACTCGCCGACTCGCGGCTTGGGCGTGATTTCCGTCGCGTAATAGCGGCTCATTATGCGCCTGTACTCGGCCAGTATCTCGTCGCGCGTCATGTTGAGGTCGTACTTCGCGGCGTACATATCAGCGCATACGCGATTTGATATGCTCAGTATATCCGCTCTTATCTCCTCGGGCGGTTCCAGCCCCCTCTCCTTTAAAAAGTCGACATTGATTCTTCGCCAGTAGCTCATCGAGTCGAGGATGGTTCCGTCCATATCGAATATCATAGCTTTTATCATATTACGATCTCCTGCCATTTCCCGCTGTTGAAGCGCCTGTACATGAGCGTCATTCTTATTACCATATCTATAAGCGAAGCCGACCACGCGCCTATGAGCGCCATATCGCCGAGGTTCAGAACAGTGCCTAGCAGATATACCGCCGCCATCGCGCAGACCGGTCGAATAATCGCCACGCATAAAAGCATCACTTTGGCGACGTAACGGTTATCTCCCGCCCCTCGAAGCGCGCCTGATATGACGACGCTCGCGGTTTGAAAGGGCTGGAATACAGCGACGACTATCATCACCTGACACGCCAACCCAGCGACCAGATGATCCTGCGTGAAAAGCCCCACGAGCGGTACGCGGAATATGGCGACCGTTCCGGCGATTAAAAGCGCCGCGACGAGCGCTATTCTCTGGGCGGCTTTCGCGTATATAACCTCTAAATCGGGCCTTTTCGCCCCCATCATCTGGCCTACAAGAGACGTTCCCGCTATTCCTATACCGTCGGCGCAGGTGAACGACAGGTTCAAAAACTGCATACATATCTGATGCGCCGCGAAAGCCATAGTGCCAAGCTCGGCGACGATTCGCGCATACGCGAAAAATCCGAAGCGCAGCGCGACCTGCTCGAGCATCGCGTTGCCGCCAAGCGTGGTAACTGCCTTTATGCTTTGAATATCGGGCTTCCAGTTGTCGCGCGCGCTAAGGTGTAAAAAGCCCGCGTAACCTCGCCGCCCGTGTCCCACTATGGTTATTATGCTGAGCACAAAGCCGACAGAAAGGCCCATGACCGTCGCGTAAGCCGCGCCTCTCACCTCCAGGCGCGGAAAACCCCAGTTTCCGCCTATGAGCAGGTAATTGAAAAGCACGTTTACGAGATTGCTCGTGACGTTTACATACATGGTTATTCTGGTGTTGCCCACGCCGCGCTGAGCCGCGCATATGCAAAGGGTGAGCGTATTCACCGGCAAAAACAGATTGAGTATTCTGAAATAGGCGTCCGCGTCGTCTATGGTATCCGCCTTGGCTCCGGCGAGCGTCATAAGCTGTCTTGAAAAAGTGACGGACAGTATCATCATCACTATAGAGCAGGCCGCCACTATCATAATCGCGTTTCGAAGCGTCGTATTGGCGTCCGCCTGCCGCCCCTCGCCCTTTCTGCGGGCGACTATGGCCGTAACGCCTATATTGAGCGCAAAGAATATCGACAAAACCAGCATGCGCGGCTGTCCTACGATTCCGACCGCCGCGATAGCCTCCGGGCCTATTGTTCCGACCATCATGGTATCTATGGAGCTTATAAGGCTCATAAGCACCATCTCGCATACCGAGGGCATGGCTATCGACAATACACGGGAATATACGTCCCTTGTCGAAGGTATGTCGCCCACCGCGCCGGAGGGTGGCAAAAGGCTTTTGACCGAGAATATGTTCTTCATCTGTTACTATATGCTCCCAAGTATTTTAAGTCCTTCGTTTACGCACATAAGCCCCCGGCCCATGCCCTGCGCCATGCCGCCCCTTCCCCCGCCCCTTCCGTTAAAAGGCGCGACGGCTTTTGACAGGATCTTTCCCATATCGATGTCGCTGTTCTCGGGAGCCGCAAAGATCAGATTTGCCATTTCACCCTCTCCATTTGCCAACAGGGCGTATATCCCTCTGGCGGTGAGAGATTTGCAGGCGGACATAAGCATGTCCCTGTCGAAGCCGGTCAATACCCGTCCCACGGCAGCGATTCCATTATCGAGTATCGCGGCTTGCTCGATTAGCTGTTCAATCTTATCCATAGCGGCTTTCACCCGCTCGTCTTTCAGTTCCCTTTCCGCTTCATGAATCCTCTCAAGCGCCCTGTCTACGGCGTCGGGAAGCCCGTCCGGCGACGTTGACAGCTTCTCGGCGGCGCTGTTTGATGACTTGAAGCGCGCGCGGTAATCAGAAAATGCCCTCATGCCGCATAGAAACGCGACTCTCATCTTGCCCCGGCTGGGTCTTACGTCTATTATCTTTACCAGACCCACCTGACCCGCGCTATTGGGATGCGTCCCCCCGCAGGCCACGCACTCGACGTCGCCTATCTGAACCAGGCGTATATGTTCCGTTACCGTCGGAGGCTTGCGAAGCGGCGCGCGCTTCATTTCCTCATCGGTTGGAAACCAGCATTTTATCGGCAAATCGCTTTGTATCCAGCCGTTGACTATATCCTCTATCTCGTCTATGACCTCGCTCCCAACGCGCATCGTCGAGTCCGGCATTTCAACGTCTATCGTCGAGAACTCGCTTCCCAGATGAAGCCCTATCGTATGTCCGGAAAGCTTTTGCCATATGGCTCCCGCTATCATATGCTCGCCTGCGTGCTGCTGCATATGGTCGAACCTTCGCTTCCAGTCGATGACGCCCAGTACCGTCTTCCCCATGCCAAGAGGCTTATCCACGACATGCCTCACCTCGTCGCCTTCAACATAAACGTCGAGCACGCGGGCTTCCCCCAGCGTGCCCGTATCATAGGGCTGCCCGCCGGACGTCGGGTAAAACGCCGTGCGGTCAAGCGTAATCGCATATCCTTTATCCGTTTTTATCTCATTTTCTACCGTCGCCGTAAACTCGCGCAAATAGCTGTCGGAATAATATAGCCTGTGCGTCATTTGTAACACCTCATGATGATAATAAACCGTTTTATATCGCAAAACAAGCACGGGAGGGTTAAAGCGCGGGTATAACGGTCGCGCGTCCGGGTATAATAAAGCCGACGGTCGAAGTGGTGTGATCAAAAATCGCATGGAACCGCGTTCGCAAAGCGATTACCGGCCTCACCCAGAGCATACATCCGAAGTGGCGAACTACGGTTTAACGAATGTTTTACCTTTCCTGCTATTGACTTTCTTTGACTAATGATGTATAATCACATTGTCGGTTGAGAGAGACCGTCATGATGAATGAAATGATTAAATAAATGGAGGGATATATTATGTCAAGCCTTATACCTTATCGTTTTAACCGCCACCCCATGAGCCGTTCCGATTTTTCGTTTGACGACTTCTTCCGTCCCTTTTTCATGGATACGCCTCGCGGAGAAACCAATTCGATCCGAGTGGACGTAAAGGACGAAGGTGACCACTACATACTCGAAGCGGACATGCCCGGCATCAAAAAGGAAGACGTCTCCATCGAAGTCGACGACGGAATGCTGACCATCTCGGCGGAGATCAACTCCTCCAAATCCGAGCAGAACGACAACTACATCTACAACGAACGCCGCAGCGGCAAGTTCTCCCGCTCCTTCTCGCTCAACGGCATCGACGAAGACAAGATTACCGCTTCCTGCGTAGACGGCGTATTGAAGCTCAATTTGCCCAAGCAGGTAGAGGTTCCCAAGACCGGAAAGAAGATCGCCATCGACTAAATCAGTAAAACCTAAAGCCAGTTGAAGAACGCCGCCGCGGACGATGTAGTCCGCGGCGGCGCAACTCATTGCGCTCAATCATCAAACCCAAAGTCCTTCACTTTAAGAGTCCGGCAATTCTCCGATACCGTCCTGACCGTCGTAATCGGAAGACCATTTGGCGCGTCCACGCTCACTTCCAGCGTGACCTCCGCCTTTGCCCCATCCACGCTCGTCAGGTGGCTTATGACCTCCTCCACAAGCCGCTGCACATCGCGATTGATGCGCGTGTTGTCAAGCGTTGCGGACATATAAAAGCGCGTATTCCCGGGACGTTCGGGTTGCGGCTGTACAGGGGCATTTTCAACCGGCGCAACGGTATCGCCCTGTGATATTACGGGTACGCGGATTTCGCCGCGCGAAGTGGTTTGCATGCCGCCAGATGCCGCGGGGATGGCCTTCGCGGCCTTCTCTTCCTCTATCTGCTTCAGCGCGACGGCTATCCTGACGAGATAATCGGAATTTGAAATGACGCCCACATACTGATTGCATTTGAGGTCGATGAAGCGCCCGTCTTTTCTTCCGGCAGCGACGGCGAAATACTCCGTCGAATTGAGGCCTTCGCGGATGGCGTCCTCAAGCACGCTGTAGTCGGCCAGCCTCGGCAGATAGCAATAGGTGCAAAGGTAGTCCCACAGCTTCCTTACGTTGATGCTGTCGCCGTCTTTCCAGAGCACATTGTCAAGCTCCATGAGAAGCAGCGCGGGCGCCCATTTCGTGATGAGGGCTTCGTTCTGGATCATTTTCTTCGCGGCTTTGGAAACGATGCCGTCCGTGCCTCCGCTTATGCGGATTATGTCCCAAACGACGGTCTTTATGTCGACCTCGCGGTCGATGTAGGGGACGAGCAGCCAGCAATAGGTTTCCTTGACGCGCAATTCCACGGTATCGTTGCTGCGGCGAAGGTTGTTGTCCGTTTCGCGGTTTTGCGCGGCGTCGAGGTTCAAGTCCTCGCTGTCTTCCTTGACGGACCGCCACGCCAGATACCGCCGAACCTCCTGCCTGAGCGGCAACATGAGATCCTGATCAGGCGCGATGAACGCAAGCATATTGCGGTAAATGCGCGGCGAGGTTCCCCGGTTATTGAGTATGTTCTCAGCGCCGGCGATGGCCCTGTTCTGCGCGTTGGAGGCTTTGTATTCATCATCCGGGCGCATGACGACGAGCCGCACCGCCTGATCGTCGGTCACGTCGAGGGAGGAGCCGGGGCAGATATGTATGCCGGCAAACGGCGTCTCCTTGCGCAACGCGCGCAGCCTGCGCTCAATTTCAAACTCCGCGTCGGCGGCGGGTATCTGCGTGGCGCGGTCTTCGACGGTTTTGCGAAGCGTGGGGCGGGTATCATACCAGAAACGGTTGCCGGAGGGATTGGTATAGAGATACGCCAGAGAGGTCTGCAGGGTATTGAGCGCGTCGTTGAAGTCCGCGATGCTCTCACCGGGCTGCACAACGCCCAGGCGAACGCGGGAGGCCTCGATGCCTCGGACGGATTGCGCTCGGTCGGTGGGGGCGCTGCCCAGCATTATTGTGCGGGCGACGCGGCGGGCGGCCAGCTTGCGGCCATAGCGCGGCGTGGACTGGTCTTTCTGGTAGGGAATGGATTTCTTGCCGTCAACCTCGCGATCGACGATGGCGTTCCATCCTTCCACAAGATGGCGCGTGAGTTCGTCGCGCACGTTCGGCACGTCCATGGGAATGGAGCCGGGCATAATCATGGCGCCCGCGTCGTTGCCCATCCAAAGCTCGTGAATGACGGCGGCCATGAGGCGCAGAACGCCGCGCGTGCGCTGGAATTTTTCGAGCGTCGCCCAGTCCTCATAGAGCCTGTCGAACACCTCCGGGTGAATGGGGTAGCAGGAAATCATGCGCTCGCGGTATTCCACCTCGCGGCTCTCGGGCGGAAAATCACCTGCGTTTTCAAGGTACATCTGGCTGAATTTACCGCACGCCATATCGCGCCCGTCGGGGTTTTTGCAGTCGAGGAACAGGCGGCGGCGGACGACCTCAAAGCCCTCGTTGGCGGCCACGGGTTTCCAGATGGATTCCATGCGGCCAAAAGTGTGCTCGATTGCCTCGAGCGCCTTTGCTCCCGCCTCGCCGCCTATCTCGATATCGGATTCGGGAATGGAGGCAACGACAAGGCTGTTTTTACTCGCTGTGGCCGCTTCCGTGATCTCCTGAATGAAGGTTATGAAGTTGTCGAAGGAGCCGGCCACGAGGCCGGATACCCCATAGAGCTTCTTTGCGTAGGCTACCAGCTCGTCCATGAGTATAAGGCATGGCGCGCAGGCGTCAAACAGATTCTTGAGCGCCTCGGAGCCGGGCGATACGCCCTTTTTATCCGCTTCCTTCACGAATTCATAAAGGGCGGGGTTTCCGGCGGATTCCGCGAGCTGGGCGGCCATTTCGCCCCAGAGGGTGTTTATGGTGATGCCGGGAAAGTTCTGAGGGCGTCTGGCCTTTGCGGGGTCAAGCGCGGTTCCCACCAGAACGGCGACATTCGCCCTTGGAAGCGCGGCGACTCCAGCTAATTCGAGCACAGGCCTTATATTCGGTATTTTATCTACGGGAACCCTGCCGCGCATCATGTGATAAAGCGCGAGCATACTGTGAGTTTTGCCGCCGCCAAACGCGGTTTTGAGCTGTATGACCGGATCGCCGTCTTTTCCGTTGACGCGCTTGAGGCTTTGCACGAGAAGCCCGGTCATGCCCTGAGTGACATATGTGCGGGCGAAAAATTCCACGGGATCGCGGTATTCATACGCGCCCTCGCCTCGCGCGACCTGAGAAAGATCCGCGGCAAATTCGGCGTTTTTATATCGCCCCTGCGCTACGTCGGGATGGGGTTCTATGACGTCGCGCCAGCTCGGAAGCCCCTGTATGCCCGAGATCATGATGCCCTCGGCTTTTTTTGCGACGGGCGCGGGCGCCGCCGCCGTCATCTTCGTGGAGCCTTCGGCGGAGCCATAACGGGCTTCCCGGAGAAGCGCGCGGATTTCCTCGGTCGCTTCGGGGTCAAACGCCTCGCACAGCCGCGACATGGTGTCCAGAGCGCGCCAGGCGTCGTTGTCGCTGAAATCCTGCCCGCCTATATGCGCCAGCCTGTTGCGCACGCCCATTAGCTCTTTGGCCCACGTCCTGTAATCCACCGACAGCTTTCTGCGGAACACGTCGTTCCATTTGCGGTCAAAGAGGCGAAGGCAGTTGGCTATGTCCAGCGAATCCACCAAAGCGGCGTACTCGCCGGAATCCGGCAGGTCGCGCGCCTGATCGCTCAGTGTCATGAGCACTTCCTGCCACCAGCCGTTTTTGTATTCGCGGCTTAGTTCCTGCGCTATATAGCCTGAAAGCTGGGGGTGAAGTATGCGAAAAGCCTGTTG
>JAUNBY010000065.1:6211-11469 GCA_030526935.1 Clostridia bacterium | reverse complement strand
GCAACGGGGCTTGTGAGAAGCCTTGCGTAAAGCGAGCCTCGCTGCCTCATATCCCCGGTGTATTTAGCCTGTCCTGTAACCTTCTCCTGTGCGTCCTTGCGCACTACGTCCTGTGCTATGGGCATAAATCCGCTCCTTTCAGTTTTCTATAGTATTTGTGAACAGCCTTTGATTTATGTATAACGACCGGGCATTCCGGCACAATCGCGGTCGTTCCGCAATTACATTTTGAAGCGAGTGGGTTACTCGAGGTGGCGACATCAACTCGCAAAATGTTAAATAATTCAGAATGATTGAAATGTTCGCGGTATTAAGCTATAATGTACACAATCAGTGAAAAATAATGCTGATAGTAGTATTATTATATTTTAACTTGGAGGAATACTTGTGTTGATTAACGGGAGAGACAAAATGGAGAACCACATTAACCACATTCTTTGCGACGATGTCAATGACAACAGCCGGTGCGGGAAATACGGAAGTAAAGGCGCTTGCGGCGAGTGTAACGACAAGAGGAAAACCCTCGATAAGCGCTCAAAGGGCGGTAATGACGCCTGCGATAAAGCCACAAGAAACACGACGATGTACGAAACGGCGCTAAACAGGCGCATTCGTCTATCGCTTAAGCGGATTGGTATACCTGTCAATCATAGAGGATACCGCTATATACTGGAGGCGGTAATACTTGCGTACGAAATAAACAGGTCTGCCGGATCCCCGGCAATCAACGAGGTAAACGATGGCATAACGGACGCGAATAATAACGAGAAAGCAAGGCGATTGTACATAGTGGTAGCTTGCGGAATCAAACGGAGCTGTAAGGCAAAACGGCTGCGCGTAAACCGAATATCGGTGAGCCGAGGACCGCGAATCATCATTGAAACTGCCTGTGCGCCGCGTCGCTTACGCAAAAGGCATTGAGTTCAAACGCGGCGTTCCACGAACAATATGCAATCGGGAAAACAGCTTTGATCGCGCTGTTTTCACGATTGCATTGTATTGCGGCGCCCATTTTCTCGTAAGTCAACGTCGAACGGATTAAGCGTAGCTTTTAACGCATTGACCTTGGTTTTCTAATTGCAAATCCGGTTGTAAACGACGGAAGAACGTGGTATAATGCTATTGAATTATCAACCAGAGGTGATAAATTATGAGAAAACGACTTGGAACCATTGTCATCGTCGCGTTGATTGCGGCAGTTCTGTCCTCGAGCGCCCTGGCTTCGTACAGGGGCTATATCGAAACTCCGACGATCGACGGATCGGTTTTTTTGCGCTCCGGGGGGAGCATGAGCTATCCCGCGATAGGCTACGGCATGTGCGACGATTCGCTGACCATACACAGAATCGCCAGTCGCTGGGACAGGGTGACCATAACCTCGGGAGTTGGGCGCGGAAGAACCGGATGGATGTACAACGGCTATATAAAAATTCTGAAGGATAAATACGACATAACCTCCTGGGGCGCGCTCGCGAGGGTTAAAGACGCCTATGCGGACAGTGGCATAAAGCTTTATAAACAGCCGTCTACCCGCTCGGGGTATAAAAGGTGGCTCTACGGCGAGGACGCGCTTATTATATTGAGCCGCTACAGCGCCAACTGGTATAAGGTGCAGTTGGGAAGTACCTATGCGTATGGCTATGTATACAGGCCGCGCATAGCCAACGGCGTATACGCGACGGTATCGGAACTTTGTAATATGTATAAACGCGCGAGCTACAATTCGGCGGTTCTATATGATATAGATCCCGGCGATGAAATCCTCGTGGTCAACATTGGCGCGAGGTGGTCGAAGATAAGGTATCTGGGTCGCGTCGGTTATGTGAGAAACGATTATATTGCGCTCGACGAATACGACATTGATTACGAAGACGAAGATGAATACGATTATTAGGGGTTGATCTGTTGACAGACGGATTTGTGCGCGTGGCGGCGGGTACGGCCAGGATAATTGTCGGCAACCCGGAGAATAACGCCATAAATATAATCGCGCTGATGCGCGAAGCATATGCGATGAAGGCCAAGCTTCTCGCGCTTCCAGAGATGTGCCTCACGGGATATACGATAGGAGATCTCGTTTTACAGCCGACGCTTCGCGATTCGGCTGTCAGCGCGCTTGCTACTATCGTCAAGGCCTCTCGCGGAATGGACATGTTGACCGTTTTGGGAATGCCGCTCGTGGTGGACTCGAAGCTTTATAACTGCGCCGTAGCTATTGCGGGAGGAAGCGTGCTTGGAGTGGTTCCCAAGCGCAATCCCCCTAACTACGCGGAGTTTTACGAGTTAAGGCATTTCTCTCCCGGCCCCGCGAAGGTCAGGAATATAAGGCTTTTAGGCTCGGAGGTTCCGTTTGGCGGCAACATACTGTTTTGTTGCAATCAAATGGAAGCCCTCAAAGTCGGAATTGAGATATGCGAAGATCTCTGGGTTCCGCTCTCGCCGTCAATAGGTCATGCGATGGCCGGGGCTACTATAATACTCAATCCATCGGCCAGCAACGAGACCGTTGGGAAAGCCTCTTATCGCGAATTGCTCTTAAAGAGCCAGTCGGCGAAGCTCGTCGCGGGCTATGTCTACGCCGACGCGGGCGCGGGAGAATCGACGACCGACATGGTCTTCTCCGGACACAATCTCATTGCCGAAAACGGCGTTATAATGGCGGCGTCCAAACGCTATGAGTGCGGGCTTGTTACGGGGGATATAGACGTGGAGTTTTTACGCAACGAGCGCGTTCGCATGAACACATTCTCATCATGTACAGATGAATATACGCTCGTTCCGTTCGACGTGCGCATGGAGAAACTGGAGCTTGACCGCTTCGTTGATCCCGCGCCCTTCGTGCCATTCGACGAAAAGGCCCGCAAGCGCCGCTGCGAGGATATACTCGATATACAAACGCGCGGACTTATGACCAGGTTGGAGCATACGGGTATAAAAAAGGCGGTAGTAGGCGTATCGGGAGGATTGGATTCCACGCTGGCGCTTTATGTGACAGCCCGGGCGTTTCAGAATCTGGGGCTTCAGCCGGACGCTGTGACGGCGATCACGATGCCCTGTTTCGGAACCACGGAAAGGACGCGTTCAAACGCCATAAGGCTCGCCGAATGCCTGGGCGCCAAGCTCGTCCAGATAGATATAAGCCGCACCGTGCGCGATCATTTCGAGGATATAGGCCTTGACGAGGATAAAAAGGACGTAGCTTATGAGAACGCTCAGGCCAGAGAGAGGACGCAGGTGCTTATGGACTACGCCAACATGACGGGAGGCATAGTGGTGGGCACTGGCGATTTGTCTGAACTGGCGCTTGGATGGGCTACGTACAACGGAGACCACATGTCGATGTATTCGGTCAACGCCGGGGTGCCTAAGACGCTGGTCAGGCATCTTGTAGCTCACGCGGCGGAACAGAGCGACGACGACATACTCAAGCAGGCGCTTTTTGACGTCCTGGCGACCCCGGTAAGCCCCGAGCTTCTTCCCCCAAAAGACGGAGTTATATCGCAGGTTACGGAAAGTCTCGTAGGGCCCTACGGGCTGCACGATTTTTTCCTGTATCACATGGTCAGGCGCATGAGTTCTCCCGAAAAGATACGTCGCCTGGCTCGCGTGGCGTTCGAGGGCATGTACTCAAGGGAGATTATAGATAAGTGGCTTTCTACGTTTATCAAGCGCTTTTTCAGGCAGCAGTTCAAGAGGAGTTGCCTGCCCGACGGCCCCAAGGTCGGAAGCGTAACGCTGTCTCCCCGCGGAGACTGGCGCATGCCCAGCGACGCCAGCGATGAAATATGGCTTAAAAACATGCCTTCGTCTTAAAGGCCCTTTAAATAAAGGCTTTGATGGCGTTGTAAATGCTTATTGCAACAATTGATATGAGCGCGCATGACACACGATGTCATGCGCGCTCGTTAAACCCATGCGGCAATTGCGCCTTATTGCGCCCTTAACGCCTCCGCGACCGCCCGCGCGTAAGCCTCGGCCGTGCGCGTGATCTCATCAAAGCGTCCCTGTTGTATAAGCTTCAGGCTCACGAGGTTTCCGCCCACGCCTGCCCCTAATGCTCCGGCGGCGAGATACTGCCCAATATTCTCAGGATTTATACCACCGGTAGCCAAAAGCGGAATGTGCGGCAGCGGGCCGCGAACGGCCTTTATGTACGCGGTTCCGAGGCAGGAAGCCGGGAAAAGTTTCACCAGATTGGCTCCAAGGTCGTATGCGCGGTGAATCTCGCTGGGCGTCATGGCGCCGGGTATCGATATCAGATTAAGGCTCCTGGTTCGCTTTATAACCTCCGGCACGGTGTCGGGGGAGATTATATACTCCGCGCCCGCGTCCGCCGCCATATCGACTTCGTCCTCGCTGAGCACCGTACCCGCGCCTATGGCCATACTGTCGCCAAAGCGGGTTTTCAACGCGCGGATGCTTTCAAGCGTGTTTTTAATGCCTTCGTCGCCGCTGTGGTCGAACGTGACCTCTATACAGGATAACCCGCCCTCGCCTATAGCCCGCGCCAGGTTTTCTATTTCCTGACGCGGGACACAGCGAGCTATGGCTATGACCCTCTGCTCTGTGATAATATCAAGTACGCGCCTCATACTCGTTAACCTCCCTTCGTATGCGTGAGCTTATCTACGAGCACAACCAGGCCTATCTTCATCTTCCTTATGGCCATAATCACATTTCCCCGTCATCGTCTTCCCCGTCTTCATAATCTTCGTCGTCTTCGTAATCTTCGTCGTCCTCGTCCCAAAAACCCTCGTCGGGATACTGCTCCGGCGCCTCTCCGACGGCTTTTATAACGGTATCCATGTCCGTCGGTTCGTCCAGCCGCTTTAACACTTTCAACTGAAAGCGCCATTCACTGCCGAGGTCGAATATGTATTTGAATTTCACTCCCGGCTCAAGGTTGAACTGATACAGGCGCACATCTGATGAAGGCGGATTGCCCGTCCATTCGTTTTGAGTGGAACCATAAGAATCGCGACTGCTCCAGTACTTATCGTCCATAAAAAACTCGTGCATATGATCGTTATCGAAAGAAAAAGCCCTCAATATCGCTTCGCTCAGTTGCTCAAGCGTATTGTCGGCGGAGATTCGTATATGTCGATAGCAACCTTTGTATAATGACACGCTGATTACATATGACATATTTGTTTTCGCAACGCTCTTTTTCAACGCCTTGTCCCTCACTCTCATTTTTATATGCCCCAATGCTTTGATTTCATAAGTATAACCCTGCATGGAACTATTTGTCAACCGCC
>JAUNBY010000065.1:0-6111 GCA_030526935.1 Clostridia bacterium | reverse complement strand
TTTCCCTCGCGCCTGTCCTTAACCATCTTCCATATTATCGCGCCTACTATCACAACCAGCGCGCCGCCTACGATCCACGTCGCCATCGTACCACTCTCCTTTCACATTATCCCGCCGTCAGGCGTTAATGCTGACCTTTCTGGTCAAATGCTCGTCGTTATATTTGTTCTTTCTGAAAAGCAGCCAGCATATGGCGGCCAGTACCGCAAGGGATATCGCGGTCCATATTCCAAATCCGCCGCCGGTGAACATAAGTCCCAGCTGATAGACTATAAGAGCCACGGCGTAGGCGAATACGCACTGATAGGCGATTGCGAAAGCCGTCCATCCGCCGTTATTCATCTCGCGCTTTATCGCGCCCATCGCCGCGAAGCACGGGGCGCACAGGAGGTTGAATATCAGGAAACTCAGCGCCGCCAGTTGCGCGTGACCGCCGCTCGACTCGTCGAACGCCGCCATTATCGGCGACAGCGCCTCGGCCTTCTCCGCGTCGGACATATCCTCGTCCTCTATAATATCAGCCGCCGCAATATCGTCGTTATCGACGCCGTAGAGCACTCCGAATACGCCTACGACTTCCTCTTTGGCCACCAGACCCATTACCGTAGCCACCGTAGACTGCCAGTTGCCAAATCCCAGAGGCTCGAATACAGGAGCGACCACTGAACCCGCGATGCCCAACATGCTCTGATCCATGTCCTCGACGGCCGTGAATACTACGGGTGCTTCCTCGACGGGTTCAACCTGTTCGGAGAGCTGGACTCCATCAGATACGGGCATATCAACCTGCTCGGGCGCCCATCCGTAGCCGGAGGTGAACCAGATGATAATGCTTGCCACCACTATGACGGTACCCGCGCGCTTGATAAACGACCATCCGCGTTCCCACATGCTGTGAAGCACGTTTTTCCACGAGGGGGTGTGATAGGCCGGAAGCTCCATGACGAAGGGGGCGGGATCGCCGGCGAACAGCTTAGTCTTCTTAAGAAGTATACCCGATACTATGACCGCCGCGACGCCTATCATATAGGCGGTGAACGCGACCCAGCCGGCGTTGTTGAAAAGCGCGCCCGCTATAAGCGCCACGATGGGCAATTTCGCTCCGCAGGGTATGAACGTGGTCGTGATTATGGTCATCTTGCGGTCGCGGTCGTTTTCTATCGTGCGCGAGGCCATAATGCCGGGAACGCCGCAGCCGGAGGAGATCATCATCGGTATAAAGCTCTTGCCGGACAGGCCGAACTTGCGGAATATTCTGTCCATTATGAACGCTACGCGAGCCATGTATCCTATGTCTTCAAGTATCGCCAGCATGAAGAACAGCACGAGCATCTGCGGCACAAAGCCGATTACCGCGCCGACGCCGCCGATAATTCCGTCGCCTATGAGACCTACGAGCCAATCGGCCGTGCCTATATTGGCTAGCCATTCCATCACGGGTTCCTGTATCCACGCCGCGACGAACGTGTCGTTGGTGAAGTCGGTCAGAATGGTTCCTATGGTCGTCACCGACACGTAGTAAACCAGAAACATTACCGCCGCGAATATCGGAAGAGCCAGGACGCGATTGGTTATCACGCGGTCGATCTTGTCCGAAGCGCTCAACGCGCCACGGGGTTTGCCTTTTTTGACGCTCGCGGTGACGAGCTTGCTTATGTAGGCATAGCGCTGATTGGTGATTATGGACTCCGCGTCATCGTCCATCTCGGCTTCGCAGGCCTTTATGCTGTCCTCGATCTGATTCTTTATTCCTATCGGAAGATTGAGAGATTCGAGAACTTTTTCGTCGCGTTCGAAAAGCTTTATGGCATACCAGCGGGTCAGGTTTTTATCAACTATACCGCCTTCGTGAAGGCTGCCGTCGGCATGATGGTGGTGTTCGGGCTGAGTCCCGTCACGATGGGTTATCAGATCCTCTATATGGGCTATGGCGTGTTCTACTGAACCCGCGAATACGTGTGGCGGTTCGTTGCCGCCCTTTCCCGCGAGATCCATGGCCTTTTTAGCCGCCTGAATGGAGCCTTCGCCCTTGAGCGCCGACGTTTCGACGACTTCACAGCCCAGCGCCTCGCCGAGCTTCTTAAGGTCTATCTTATCGCCGTTTTTACGGGTGACGTCTATCATGTTGAGCGCTATTACCATGGGAATTCCAAGCTCTGAAAGCTGTGTGGTCAGATAGAGGTTGCGCTCTATGTTAGTCGCGTCTACGATATTGATTATGGCGTCGGGTTTTTCGTTGACCAGATAGCTTCTGGCGACAACTTCCTCGAGCGTGTACGGCGACAGGCTATATATGCCGGGCAGATCCTGAATTATTACGTCGGTTTCGCCCTTAAGGCGGCCCTCCTTTTTTTCGACCGTGACGCCCGGCCAGTTTCCGACATATTGATTTGATCCGGTCAGATCGTTGAACATCGTAGTTTTTCCGCAGTTCGGATTGCCGGCAAGCGCAATCTTGACAGCCATGATTCTTCCTCCTTTAAACTCGCATTGGACGGCGCTTATCGCACCTCTATCATTTCGGCGTCGCCTTTTCTGACGGACAGTTCGTATCCGCGCACGGTCAGTTCCATCGGGTCTCCGAGGGGCGCGACCTTGCGCACGTAAATCTCCGTCCCCTTCGTTAGCCCCATATCCATTATCCGCCTTTTGAGCGCGCCTTCGCCGTGAAGCTTCTCAATCACGGCGTGCTGGCCGACTTTTACATCCTTCAACGTCTTCATGCTCATCCTCCCGTCTTAATCATCAATACCGCCGGTAAACGATACTGGCTAAACCATTATCCTCGTAGCCATTCCCCTGTCCAGAGCGATGCGGCTGTCCTTAACGGACAAGATCAGATTGCCACCCAATTCACTCACCACGCGCACCTGCTCGCCCACGACGAAACCAAGCTCCGCGAGGTGCTGGCGCACGTTGTCGTTCCCGGTGATCTTCTTTATGGTATTCACGTCGTTTACCTGTGCCATACTAAGCGGCATCATGCTCCACTCCCCCAATTAGTAAACTCTAACTCGTGGTCAAATATTTCGGTTAGTGTTTACTAACCTTCTAACCGGCACATAGTTTATCATCTCTAACCATATTTGTCAACCCGCTTTTCGCCCTTTTGAGCATTAAGTTTGCGTTGCCCCGCTTTGTACCGCTCTTTGTCCCCTCGTCCGCATAATAGGATCCAACTTGGCGGTTGACTTATTGCAAAATGTATTGTAAAATAACGGTTAGAATGTTAGAATGTACCGGCGCGGGGCGAAAATCGTCGAAGCGCGCGTATTTTGTGGAATTCTCCCGTAGGCGTGGCGCTTACGACTGGAGGGGACGTTCGAATGGGTACAAATCTTCATGATGAGAAGCGCTTTATACGCGCGGTATATTTAAGGCAGCTAGGCCCCGTGGGTATGTCGGTGCTGCTGGTGCAACTAAGCGTTATACTCAACAACGTGATCGTCGGCAACATCGTGGGAGGCGACGCCCTGGCGGTCATGAGCGCCGTCAATCCCGTGTATTTTACTTTCACGACCGTCGGCGCGCTGTTGGCGACGGGCGGTTCCACGCTAACCGCCAGAACCATAGGCGAAAACGATCCCGAAAAGGCGGACGGCGTGTTTTCGCTCAGCGTCATATCCCTCGTTGTGGTGGGCGCGGTTCTGACCATAGTCGGCCTTTTGCGCATGGACGCGCTTTTGTATCTTCTCGGCGTGCCGCCGCAGATGACCGGTCTTGCCCGGGGATATCTCACGGCCTATCTTCCCGGCGCTATTGGCGTGATGGGCATATACGTGCCCTTTAACTACTTAAAGCTCGTCGGAAAGCAGAATCAGTCGGTGATGCTCTTTCTCGTAATGGCGATGGTCAACCTGGCTCTTGACGGGCTGCTGGCGGGCGTGCTTGGCATGGGAATGACGGGCGTGGCTATAGCGACCATCGCGGGAGCGTGGACGGCGTTTTTATTTGGAATGGCGCTTCTATGCGGTAAAAAAGGCGCTTTTCATATTGTCAAACCGCAAAAAGCACTCTCCGCCTTCGCCCAGATGATACGCTTTGGCTCTCCCTCCGCCGCGAACAACCTCTGCAACACCCTTTTCACGCTGTTCATGAACCGCATACTTCTGGGTCATACAGGCGCAATGGGTCTGGCGGCGTTTTCTCTCATAATGACGCTTCGCTCATTTTCCATGTCAATCAATAACGGCGTCTCCATGACCATGGCTCCGTTCGCCGCCGTATTTTCAAGCGAGCGCGACAGCGAAAGCTTAAGACAATTGCTGTTAAGCGCGCTCGTATCCGGCATAGCGCTGATGTTCGCGTATTCAGGACTGGTTTTGGCGTTTCCCGCGCAGATATGCGCGTTATTCGGCGTTTCGGGAGCCGACCGGCTCGCAGTTACCATCCCCGCGATCCGCTTTTTCGCCATGAGCCTGCCGGTGATGGTCGTCAACTATACGCTCATCGCCTTTTACGCCAATCAGGGGAAAACCATGCTTTCAAACGCCATGACCATATTGCGGGCGCTGGCGCTCATCGTTCCGATAACGCTTTTGCTCAGCGTAATCGGAGGCAAAAACTCCGTGTGGCTGGCATTTCTGCTGTCAGAGGCGGGGACGCTGGTTTTCGGGCTTTCATTCGCCCTTTTGTACAGCCGCAGCCATCCGCATACTTCGCGCCTCGCGCTCATCGATACGGGCTTTGAGGACGACGGGCGTTATATAGCCTTCTCCGTCGCCGGAAGCGACGAGGCCGCCACGCTGTCAGCCGAGCGAATAACGCAATTTTGCGAGGCGAATGAATTGCCGCCCAAGACGGCCATGACGATCAGCCTCGCCATAGAGGAAATGATAGTTATACTCAACAGACACGCGCTTGAAGCCGAAAACAGGCGCAACGGGAAGCTCTATGGCAGCACCGTGAGGCTTTTGATATATCGCGCGGATACAGTCATGCTTCGAATACGCTGTTTCGGAAAGCCCTTTAATCCCATCGAAGCGCGGGAGGACGAGGAAGACGGTCAGGAATATATCGGCGTTCGCATGATCCAAAAGCTCGCGAAGACCGTCGTATATACGCATACGTTTGGCATAAACAACCTTACGATTACGATTTGAGGTATGGAAATGAATAAAAAAGAGGTTCGCTTCCGCCCGTTTCGCCCGGGCGACGGACAGGGCGTGGTGGAGGTTTTGCGGGAATTCTACAAAGACGACTATTTCAACCGCGAATGCTATGATGTTGACTATCTGGAAAAGTCCAGCCGCGACGGACGGAGGATAATCTTCGTGGGAGTTGCGGAAGGGGACGGGATCGTCGGCGTGGCGGGAGGACATTACCGCGCGTATTTCCCCGGCTCCTATGAACTGGGGCTTCACGTGTTTAAGCAAGCCTATCAGGGGCGGGGGTTGGCCAGGGCATTGCTTGCCGACTGCGTAAAATCTATGGGGAGAATGCGCATTTACGGCGTTTACGGCATGGCGATAAGCTTCCACGACCGCTCGCAGCGCGAATGCGAGTCGATTGGGCTTCCCGCTACGGGACTGTGGCTCGGGCGTCACCGCTCCGACAGGTGCTTTTTTGCCGAAAAGCCGCGCTCGCCCAAGCTTCACAGCGTCGTCGTGGCGAGTCCCGGCGTAGCCAGAAACAGTGGGCCTCTGTTCGCGCCCGCGAGACACAGGGAGTTTATCGCCGGGGTTTACGAGAAGCTCCACACCCCCTTTTCATTCGCGAATGACACCGAGTGTCTGGCGGAATTGTCGAGCTACTATATAAAAGATACCGAGGACGCGCATAACCGCGATATCTACGTGCGTTCCATAGGCCGCGACCTGCCGGATCAGATTCACGCTCTCATGCGCGGCGACGAGGACGCTGACAGCTATACGGTATTTCTCAATATGCTCGACGCGGGCTGCGAGGGCGTTTGCGAAAAGCTTTTTAACATGGGCTTTTACTTCACGGGAATACATCCACTGCACGATCACAGCGAATTTATAATGCTTCACCGGGAATGCCGGGGAGGTTACGACTGGGACGAGGCGGTACTTACTCCCACCAATCGGAGGATGCTCGATTACATACTGAAAAACAAGCGGTAGCGGGAGGGTTATCGATGAAAGAAAA
>JAUNBY010000527.1 GCA_030526935.1 Clostridia bacterium | reverse complement strand
AGCTTCACGACGGACCATTGACCTGCGGTATCCAATCCGCGTATAACAGAGTGGTATTGGCGGTATTGGCGGATTAGAATTTTCGCGATCCCCGAAAATTAACTTGACACGCGGTTGTGGCGGGACTATAATCCACCAATAAATCAAATACGTTGCGATGACGCAGACAAGTAACGCGGCGAACGGCCACAGTGAGCGGGAGACAGTGCGAACCCCGTGCTCAGGCGACGCGCGAATAACACTGCCGAGCATTGAACCCAAAGCCAAAGGCGGTCGGTAGGGGATACGTGAGACGCGCGTTAAAGCGTCCGGGCTTGTCAGAGCCTTTGAAGGTGACCGTTTATACGGTAAATTAGGTGGCACCGCGGATTGCAGCTATTCGTCCTAAGTAAGACGAAGCTGTTTTTTGTTATTCAAAAAACGGAGGTGCTACTTATGTGCTCAATCATAGGCGTTGACGGAAAGATAGACGAAAAGGTTCTCAGGGAGCATTTTGACCGGACGATTTCGCGAGGCCCCGACATGACGAGGCTTATAAAGACGCCCGTGGGCTTTCTTGGCTTTCACAGGCTCGCGATAATGGGACTTGACGAGGCGGGAATGCAGCCTTTTTCCCTTGGCGGGGACATGGTGGTCTGCAACGGCGAGCTGTACGGATTTCGCGAGGAAAAAAGGCGCCTTATGGACGAGGGCTATTCCTTCGAGGGCGACAGCGACTGCGAGATAATCCTCCCCCTTTACCGCAAATACGGGCTTTCGATGTTCGAAAGGCTCGACGCGGAGTTTGCGATGATTATATACGATCACGAAACCGATGCTCTCGTCGCCGCCCGCGACCCCATAGGCATCAGGCCGTTATATTACGGTTATCTTTTGGACGGGGGGATAATTTTCGCCAGCGAACCCAAGAACCTAGAGGGACTTTGCGAGAGGATACTCCCGTTCCCGCCGGGGCATTATTACGCGAACGGGCGCTTCACCAGCTATCGCGACATGACGCGTGTGAAGGAATATATAACTGCGCCTCTCGAAGAGATATGCGCACAGATTAAAACGCGCCTTATAGCGGGCGTTACCAAGCGTCTCGACGCGGACGCGCCCGTGGGCTTTTTGCTGAGCGGAGGCCTGGATTCGTCGCTCGTGTGCGCCATAGCTCAAAGGCAGTCCCCCAAGCCCATAAAGACCTTCGCCATCGGCATGGACACAGACGCCATAGACCTTAAATACGCCCGCGAGGTAGCCGACTACATAGGCAGCGATCACACCGAGGTCATAATAAACGCCCGCGACGTCACAGACGCCCTCGAGGACGTGGTGAAACTTCTCGCGACCTACGACATAACGACGATCCGCGCGTCCATAGGCATGTATCTCGTATGCAGGTACATACATGAAAACACCGATATACGCGTCATATTGACCGGTGAAATATCCGACGAACTTTTCGGCTACAAATACACGGACTTCGCTCCCGACGCCGGCGCGTTTCAGGCGGAGGCGGTGAAGCGCATATCGCAGATACATATGTACGACGTGCTTCGCGCCGACCGCTGCATATCGGTGAACTCCCTCGAGGCGCGCGTGCCTTTTGGCGATCTCGACTTCGTGGAATACGTAATGGCTATAGACCCCGAGATAAAGCTCAACCGCTATGGCATGGGCAAATACCTCTTAAGGCGCGCGTTTGAAGGCGATTGGCTGCCGCGGAACATACTGATGCGCGAGAAGGCCGCGTTTTCGGACGCCGTCGGACATTCCATGGTGGACGACCTAAAAGCTCATGCCGAACAAATGTACGACGACGTTAGCTTCAAGAGACTTTGCCGCGAATACGCGTTCGCGAAGCCGTTCACGAAAGAAAGCCTGCTGTACAGGCAGTTGTTCGAAAAGTACTATCCCGGTCAGGCGCATATGGTCGCGGATTTCTGGATGCCAAACAAATCCTGGAAAAACTGCGACGTGTCCGACCCCTCCGCGCGGGTTCTCGCGAACTACGGGGC
>JAUNBY010000064.1 GCA_030526935.1 Clostridia bacterium | reverse complement strand
AGACCTCGCTCTTTTTCTCAAGATGTTCGTCTTCGCCGATTTTTGGCTTGACCGCGTCGATTTCCTCCAGTTGAAAGGCGAGCGTTTCGCGTATTTGCTCGCGCTTTTCTATGCTGCTTTTGAGCTGTTGATGTTCGCGCCTGAGGGACGAATACTCCTCGTAAGCGCGCGCGACTTCTCCAAGCAGCAGGGCGTGCTCATTCCCCGCGTAGCTGTCGAGAAACGACAGATGCTGTGAAGGATCCATTAACTGCTGATGCTCGTTCTGACCGTGTAGTTCGACCATAGTACCGGCAAGCCTTTTAAGGAACGAGAGCTGAACGACGCTGCCGCAAACGCGACATAAGCCGCGTCCCTCGCTTGAAATCTCCCGCGCGACGGTGCAAACGCCATCCTCCGCTTCGAGTCCCATCTCGGCAAGTATAGCCCGTGCCGCCTCGTTGAAGCTTACGTCGAAGACCGCCTCCACCCTGGCCTTGTCGCATCCGCTCCTTACGAGGCTTTTGTCGCCTCTGGCGCCCAGAACCATGGTAAGAGCGCCCACGACTATCGACTTGCCCGCGCCCGTCTCGCCCGTCAACACGTTAAAGCCGCGCCCCAATTCGAGGCGTAGCTTATCTATAAGAGCCACGTTTTCAATGGCTATCTCAAAAAGCATCTATTCCTCCTAATGCCTTGCGAGCGAGCGGAAGCGGTTCACGACGGCGTTGACGTCGCAATCCGAGCGGGTTATCACAAGTACGGTGTTGTCTCCCGCTATGGTCGCGATTACCTCCGGCCAGTCCAGCCCGTCTATGGCTTCGGCGGTTACGTTGGCGCTCGCCGACAATGTCTTTATGACTATAAGGTGGTCGGAGGATACGACGGAAAGCACCGATTCGAAGAACA
The DNA here is from genome assembly GCA_030526935.1 of Clostridia bacterium. Lineage (GTDB taxonomy): Bacteria > Bacillota > Clostridia > Christensenellales > Aristaeellaceae > JAUNBY01. The sequence goes on along the minus strand of JAUNBY010000064.1, from coordinate 10,707 downwards.
TGCGTATCAGCCGGTCGTTCTTTCCCTGATCGGCGCGATCGGCGGTCGCGTATTTATAATTGCAATTTGGCGAGAGCACCTTTACCAGCCGCAACTCCTTTATATCGCGGGATATGGTGGCTTGCGTAACGTTAAAGCCGTGCTTTTTAAGTTGACCGGCCAATTCATCCTGCGTTTCAATATCCTGCGTATCGATTATCTGAAGTATCATGGCGTGTCTGGTGGTCTTCATAAGATCCATCCCCTCATTATTCGTTAGTACGTCCAATCAGACAGCTTTCCCCGCATCAGGTCAAAGAAATTGCGCTTGTAAAGCCTGATAAACGACAGGCTTTTTTTCGCCCTCTCGATGGTTACGATGTCGCTTTCAAGGTTAAAAGGCTTAAAGCCGTCAAGCGACACGTGCGCGCGCCTTATGTCGTCGAGTATCCTTACGCTGACCCGTGAATCGGCGGACACGACAACCGGCCTGGCTCTAAGCGTGTGCGGACAAACGGGCGTAAGGAGTATGCAGTCGAGACCAGGAGCGATTATTGGACCCCCGGCCGAAAGCGAATACGCCGTGGAACCCGTGGCGCTTGCTACGACCAATCCGTCGCCCGCAAGCCTGTCAACCGTTACGCCGTCGGCCATGACCTCCAGTGTCAGTATACCGACGGAAAGCTCTGAACGGTTGAATGAGACCTCGTTGAGGGCGAGCTTTTCTTCGCCGTTTTCCGAACGCGCGGACAAAAGCATTCTGTGGTCGAGGTAGTATTCGCCGTCCATAACGCTCATCAAGTCTTTCTCCAGCATTTCGGGCTGAATCTCGCTTAAGAACCCGACGCGGCCCAGGTTTATGCCGAGCAGCGGCAATTCGTCGCGAAGCGCGACATCCACCGCCGACAGCAGAGAGCCGTCGCCTCCCAAAACGCATAAAAACTCGCATCCTTTAAAGCTGCGACCCGACAGTTCGCTCACGGCCAATTCGCAAGCCAAGCTATGCTCGACCACCGGCGTCACATCCAGGCGCTTGAGCAATTCGATGAGGCTTTTGCCAACTGTAAGCACGCTGTGTTTATCGGTGCTGCGCCATATTCCAACGCTGCGTTTCGACACTGTTCCACCCCGTTTATTCATTATACACCATTTTTATATATAAATGCAAGAAAATAATCGTATGTTTTGCGGTTTCTATTGCGCCATATGTTCGAGCCAGGCCTTACACACGCACTCTTCAATGGCGGCATGGGCTATCGGCTCTGCGTGGGGGAGTATGTGCAAAAGGAACTCTATATTTCCATTTGTTCCCGTTATCGGCGAAAAGTCGATTCCCGCGACCGTCCAGTTTCTTCCGTAAATGTAGTTTATTATATCCCGCAGAACTTCAATATGCACCTCGCGGCTTCTTACGATGCCTCCGGCAGACACCTGCTCTTTGCGGGCTTCGAATTGAGGCTTTACCAGAGCCACAAATTCGCGTTCGCCTTCGAGTATATCAAATGCCCTTGGGAGAACCGCCTTGAGCGATATGAACGAAACGTCGGTGGCGCCGAAAGATGGCGCTATATCAAACATACCGCCATTGAGATTTCTTGCGTTTGTGCGCTCCATGACAACTACGCGGGGATCGTTTCTTATGCTCCAATCGAGAAGACCGAATCCCACGTCGACGGCATAAACGGTTTTAGCCCCGCTTTTAAGCATCACATCGGTAAAGCCGCCGGTGGAAGCGCCTATGTCGACGCATATCCTGTCCGCTACCGATATTTTAAAAACATCCAGCGCCTTTTCAAGCTTCATACCGCCGCGACTGACGAAGCGTCTGCGCTGACCTTTAACGGTAAGCTGCAAATGGGGCTTTGCCTTATCGGAAGGCTTTGTAACCATGCCGGCTCCGAGGAATACCTTCCCCTCCATTATCAAAAGCCTCGCTTCATCGATGCAATCCGCCAGGCCGTTTGCGACGAGCGCCTCGTCAACGCGCATTATCGCCATCATTCACCTCGTTAAGCTTATCCATAATCCTTTTGCATACGCTTTCGCGGCTTATACCCGTCAATTCTTCCTGCTGCTCGACGGAGCCATGCCTGACGAATACGTCGGGGATGCCTATGTTGATTACGGGGACAGTCTTTCCCCACTCGGCCAGGTACTCCAGGACCGTCGAGCCAAAGCCTCCGTTAACATATCCTTCCTCGAGCGTAACGAGAAGCTTCGTTCCGTCCGCGGCGAGTTTAAGCAGTTCCTCGTCGATTGGCTTTATAAAGCGTGCGTCTATGACGCCGACGCGAATATTCTTACCGTGAAGCTCTATGGATACCTCCAACGCCCTTTCGACCATTCGTCCCGTCGCGAGTATTATGACGTCCTCGCCGTCGTTTAACAGTTCCCACTCGCCCGGGCGCAGAGGCTTGTTTTCCTGCATGCCCTGTCCCATGTCACACGCGTCTTTGGGATACCTGATTGCCATAGGCCCGTCTATTTCAAGGCTCAGCCGTATAAGGCGGCGCAGATCCCTGGCGTCGCGTGGCGCGGCTATGACGATATTGGGGATGTGCTTAAGCGAGCACATGTCCAAAGTACCCTGGTGGGTTTCTCCGTCCGACCCGACCAGACCCGCGCGATCTATCAGGAATGTCACAGGAAGGCGCTGAAGCGCTACATCCTCGATGATCTGATCGTAAGCTCTTTGGAGAAACGTCGAGTATATCGCGACATACGGCCTCATACCCATAAGAGCCAATCCCGCCGCCATGGAAACGGCGTGCTCTTCCGCGATTCCCACATCGAAGAAGCGGTCATTGTAATTTCTGGCGAACGCCGTCATGCCGGTGCCAAGAGCCATAGCCGCGGTCAAAACGCATATGCGGGCGTCTGACTGAGCCAGCGCCGACAATTCGTTTGCCGCTATATCTCCATACCTTGCCTGCTCGGAGCGAACGGGCATGCCGGTTTTCGCGTTGAACGGGGATATGCCGTGATAAAGCTCTGGATGTGACTGAGCGTATTCATAGCCGTATCCCTTTTTTGTGACGATATGTATCAGAACCGGCCTGTAGGACTTCTTAGCCCGCATGAGCGTTCTTGAGATCATGGCAATATCGTGTCCGTTTATAGGGCCTTGATACTCAAAGCCAAGGGCGTCGAAAAACTTTCCGTCTATAAACAGAGATTTGATTAAATCGCGCATTTTTTCGAGGAATCGCAGCGCCGGGGCGCCCATGTGCGGCACGGCGTCAAGGGCGTTTCGGGTGCCGCGCTTGAAATTGCGATACCAGCCGGACTGCCGCAATCTCGTTAAGTATCCCGACATTGCCCCGACATTGTGTGATATAGACATTTCGTTGTCGTTGAGGACAACTATCATTCGGGTTTTGCTGTTGCCGGCGTCGCTGAGCGCCTCATAACAAATGCCGCCCGTAAGCGCCCCGTCTCCGACTACCGCGACGACGTTAAAATCGTCGCCCATTATGTCTCGCGCGCGGCAAAGCCCCAAACAGGTTGATATAGCGGTTGAGGCGTGTCCCGTAGCGCATGTGTCGTACTCGCTCTCGTCCGGGCGAAGAAAGCCGCTTATGCCGTCGAGCTTCCTCAAAGTGTCAAATCTGTCGTATCGTCCCGTAAGAAGTTTGTGAGCGTAGCACTGATGTCCAACGTCGAAGACGATTTTGTCCCTCGGCGCGTCGAAAACCTTGTGAAGAGCGATGCTTAATTCCACGGCGCCCAGGCTCGACGACAAATGCCCGCCGTTTTTTGACACGGTGGCGATGATTTTTTCTCTTATTTCCCCCGCAAGCCCGTCAAGTTCGCCATACGACAGGTTTTTTATATCCTTAGGACTTGTGATTTTTTCAAGCATTTCTCCCTCGTACCTCGCATTACATTATCAGAATCGCCAATAAAATCCCCAAAAGCGCGCCTACGACGACTTCGAACGGCGTGTGGCCGAGAAGTTCCTTGAGCGTTTCGGTAGTAAGACCCCGGCCGTTGGCAATCATGTCCTGAACGATTTTATTGAGCACCGCCGCCTGCTTACCGGCGGCACGGCGCACACCGGCGGCGTCGGTCATGACCACGCAGGCAAAAACGAAGCTTACCGCGAAAAGGGCGGAAGCGAAACTATATTGTATGCCTACCGCCGTCGCGACGGAGCATACTACTGACGAATGCGAGCTGGGCATACCGCCAAGGCCAAAAAAGCGCGACAAATCCCACCGCCTTTCGACGATGAAACCGAATACCACCTTTAACCCCTGAGCCGCAAACCACGATGCCACGGCTACCCAGAAAATGCGGTTTTGAGCGAGCTGTTCGAAAAAATTCAAGGGGAATCCTCCTGTAACGCGATCACTTATCGCGACCGACCATATCCTTTATAAGAACGGAAAAAAACCGCCCTCTTTCGCCGAATGGCTTTATGGCCTCGAGTCCGGCGTCGAGGTATTGTCCGACATAATCGCGCGCAAGCTCGACTCCGTATACGCTCACGGCGGTGAGCTTTCCGCTGGCTTCGTCCTTTCCCACGCTCTTTCCGAGAAGCGCGGGGTCGCCTTCGACGTCCAGCAGGTCGTCAGCCGTCTGGAACATATGACCGAAAGCCCGCGCGTAATCGGTCAGAGCCTCAAGTTCCCATCCCTCGCGTCCGCATAATCTGCACGCGGCTCTGAGAGGGTATATGAACATACAGGCCGTCTTGTTTTCCTGAATATACTCAAGCTCGTCCCTTCCGCCATAACGCTTGTCTTCACACGAAAGATCGACGCATTGCCCGGCGACCATTCCGCGCGCTCCCGCGCCTCTGGCGATTTCCGCCATAGCCCGTATATGCTTTGACGGTGAATCGCTTTTAAGCGCCGCCGCGAGCATATGCTCGAATGCTTCCGAAAGCAGGCCATCCCCCGCCAGTATAGCCTGTCCCACGCCGAAAACTACGTGGTTGGTGGGTTTTCCACGCCTCAGCACATCGTCGTCCATTCCGGGAAGGTCGTCGTGTATGAGCGAATAGGCGTGTATCATCTCGACCGCGCAGGCATATGGTACGGCTTCCCGGACGTCGCCGTCCATCATTTCGACGGCGGCGAGAAGCATTGACGAGCGCAACCTCTTTCCGCCGGACAGGAGGCTATAGCGCATAGCCCGCGAAAGGAGTTCGGGTATGTCGTTATCCGTCATAGCCATTTCCAGCGATGCTTCCACAAATCCCGCGTAATCAGACAGCGTCTTCATCGTTCACCATCCTCAGTATCGCTTCTCCCGACTCTGTCAGTTCGCGCAACTCGGCTTTTCCCGCTACCAGGCGCTTTTCTCCGGCGTCCAATATGCCCCAAAGCTCTTTTATGAGTTTCATGCCGTGTTCGTATGTATCAAAAGACTTTTCAAGCGGCATTTCTCCGCTTTCTATCTGAGTTATTAATTCCTCGAGCGACTGCATACCGTCCTCGAAGGTGAGTTTTTTCTTAGCCGCCATCATTTGCCTCCAAATTTACCTCTTCAATAATTCCAAGAGCCGTCCCGCCGCGCAGTTTTATATCTATTTTCATGCCGGGTATCAATTCTCCGGCGGATTTTACGGCTCCGCGCGCGTTTGATAAAAATGCATAGCCTCGTTTCAGTATCGAATATGGGTCGAGCGTCTCGTATGTCATTTCACATGCCCTTAATTCGGAAGACGCCCTGTCAAGCCGAGCTCGCATCGCCGCTAAGAGACGCGCCTGTAACGCGCGCGTCATCGCGCGCTTTGGCTCGATTAAGGTTCTTGCGGGCGCGGCTATGGATGCCCGGCACGCCCTTAACTTAGCCTTTGACATTTCGACCGCGCCCGATTGCGCGCGATAAAGCCTGTCGGTCATTGAGATAAGGGATCTCGCAAGTTCCCCAAGCACCGGAACAGCCAACTCAGCCGCAACCGACGGCGTCGCGGCTCTTACATCGGCTACGAAATCCGCTATTGTAAAGTCGACTTCATGGCCGACGCAGGATATTACGGGTACGCGCGAACGGGCTATGGCGCGGGCTACCGTTTCCTCGTTAAACGCCCACAATTCCTCGATGGAGCCTCCGCCGCGCCCGCAGAGTATGACGTCAACCTGCCCTGTGGCGTTGAGCGCGTCGAGAGCCGCGGCTATTTCCCCGGCCGCCGTTTGCCCCTGAACGCTTGCGTGACAAAACAGAATTTTCATCCCAGGATAACGCCGCGATATGACTCTGACCATATCCCTAAGAGCCGCCGCCGTGCGCGAGGTGACGATGCCCACGCATCCGGGCAAAAACGGCGGGACTTTTTTTCGCGCGGCATCGAAAAGCCCCTCGTCGGCGAGCTTCTTTTTCAACGCCTCAAAACGCGCGTACAATTCGCCCATGCCCTCGCGCTCGATGCTTTCGCAATAAACCTGAAAGCTCCCGGTCGCGGTGTATAAAGAAGCCTGTCCAGACAGTACGACCGTCATGCCGTCCCTGGGTTCAAAGTCGAGAGTCAGGGCGTTATTTCTGAACATGACGCATTGCACCCGCGACTGCTCATCCTTGACGGAAAAATACATATGCCCGCTGTAATGGCGCTTAAAGCCCGATATTTCGCCCCTTACGCGAACCATTCGAAGCACGGGGTCAGACGAGAGCGATTTTCTTACGTATTCATTTAACTGGCTGACGGACAGCACCCATTGAGATGTCATTGCGAAGCCGCTTCCACGGTATTTTTCATAAGCATGGCTATGGTCATGGGGCCGACTCCGCCGGGTACCGGCGTTATGAATCCGGCGACCTGGCTGGCTGAATAAAAATCGACGTCTCCCATAAGCTTGCCGCTTTCAAGGCGGTTTATCCCCACGTCAATGACCGCCGCGTTCGGTTTTATCATATCTCCCGTAATGAAGCCGGGCTTTCCTATGGCGGCGACCAGTATGTCCGCCGAGCGTATTACGTCGTTTAAATTGCGCGTTTTGGAGTGGCACATGGTTACCGTGCAGTTCTCCCTTTGCAAAAGCATAGAAACGGGTTTGCCGACTATGTTAGATCTGCCGACTACGACGGCGTGAGCGCCGGACATGGGAACGGAGTACTCCTTTAAAAGCTCGATTATCCCCCTTGGAGTGCAGGGAAGCGCGCCCTTTATTCCATTGAGCAAGGCTCCCGCGTTTTGAACCGTTATGCCGTCGGCGTCCTTATCGAAAGCTATATGCGAAAGCACCCTGTCTTCGTCCATGGAACGAGGGAGAGGCAATTGAACGAGCATGGAGCATATGCCCTCGTCGCCGTTCAGGGCTTCTATGTTCTTTATAACCTCCGATTCGCAGACGTCACCTGAAAGCCTTACGACCTTTGAGGCTATGCCCAGTCTCTCACACGCGCGAACCTTATTGCGCACATATACCTCGGACGCGGGGTCGTTCCCGACGAGTATGACGCCGAGTCCGGGCGTTACGCCTTTACCGGCGAGCGTTTCGACCTGTATTTTGAGACCTTCGTATACCTTGGCGGCCAGCGCCTTTCCGTCCATAATTACCGCGCTCATAAATTTCTCCTTAACTAATATCGTGTCGGGCGTGCGCCGCGACGCCTTTTAACATGTCCCAGCCTATGAGCGCTACGCCCACGGCGTTATCTCCGGATAGTCCGGGATCCGCCCAATAAAGCTCCATATCGCTGCCGCGCTTCTTAATCCTTGCGGCCAGAAGCGATTTGAGCATCTCGGAAGACGAGACCCCTCCGGTCATGAGTATCGTTTTGATTCCGGACTTGCGGACGGCGTTTTCCATCCATTTTGCGAGGGTTCTTTCGAGGAAAGAATACACCTCGCGGGCGACGTCCGTGGGCCGTTCCCCGGCGTCAATAAGGCGCATTAAGCGCGCCTCCGCTCCCGACAGGCTTATATTATCCCCTATAACAGACGTGGGCGCTAACGAGCGTGATGTTCCCGATGCGGCCATACGTTCAAGATGCGCTCCCGCCGGAAACGGCAATCCAAGCCTTACTCCTATGCGGTCAACCAGTTGCCCGGCATTGAGATCAGTTGTTTTGCCAATGAGTTCGACGCGCATCTGTGAATCCGGTCGTAATCCCGCATAAACGCGAAGCAGTTCCGTCGTACCTCCCGACAAATGAACGGCTAAAAAATCGTCCCCGATAATATCGCTTGAGAACATCGCGGCGCGAATATGCCCCTGCTGGTGGCTTGTTTTAAAAAGCGGCAGATTCCCCGCCGCCGCCAATGAACGGGCTACAGCCTCGCCCGCCGTGAACACGGGCATATAGGAACCCTCGACGTCGCGCGGGCGCGAGCTTACGCAAACGGCGTCGAGGCTGCCGTTGAAGCCCGAAAAGGCGGTTTCAATGATTTCGCCGATGGCGCGAACGTGTTGAAACAGACCCTCGGATTGCCTCAGGCCCCTTTCTCCGCTCTTAACCTCGATAAGGCGCCTTTCGTCTCGCAGTATTACGCCGTTTTCCACAAGAGCGACGGACGTCCTGTAACAGCTTGTATCTATACCCAGTACGGCCATCAGACGTCGCCGTCTCTCGAAATGCTTCCAAGCACGCCGTTTATAAACGAACCGGCCTTGTCGATGGAATACTCCCTGGAAATCTCGACCGCCTCGTTTATCACAACTCCCGAAGGCACTATTTTCTGTGACAGTTCTTCGCAGGCGACGCGAAGTATGGCCAAATCCACCTTTGCCATGCGCTCGACGCGCCAGCCGTGCGCGTATTTCTGAATTTTTTCATCGTGCAGCCGGCAGTGTTCCTTGACGCCGTTATAGACGGACAGAGTATATTCAAGTTCCTCTTCGCCGGGTTCTATCTCGAGAAGACCCGTTATCGTATCCTCCCAGGCGTCTCCGCCCATATCCCATTCGTATACGAGCTTCACCGCCGCTTCGCGCGCCTGTTTTCTGTTCATAAGTACTCTCCGCCTGACATATTATTGACCATCGCTATCCTGATCGGCGCTGGATTTTGTTTCGTAGGGCGAGTAATACTCGGCTTCGTCATCTACCGCCCCGTGAAAGCCGTCGAACGCGTTTTGTGATTCGTCATCCGCTTCGTCTATGACGGGAAGGCCGTCTGATATTACGTGGCTGTCAGGCTCGAACGCCGCGATCTCGCTGTCATCTTCAATCTCCGCTTGCGGTTCGACGTCAACTAGAATTTCCGTTTCATCGGCTTGAGGGATGATTTGCGGTTCGTCATCGGCGACGGATTGTTCGTCGTTTACCGCCTCGGTTTCTGGCTCTCCGGCGATTTCGATTTCATCTCCGACTTCATCTTCGATTTCATTCTCGACGCGCGCTTCCGGCGCGCTTTCGACCTCGTCGCCATCCGCTTGAGGTTCCGCTTGTTCGGCAACGCTCTGCGCGGCTTCTTCGTTTGACGCGGGGGAACTTGCCTGTTCGGGCTGCGGTATGGCCTCGTCGCCATCCGCGACCGGTTTTTTGGGCATAGTCTCTATCGCGAGCTGTTTGGGGACAACTATGGGCGATGCGACGCTCGTGACTAATACGGATACGTCCCTGACGGCAATACCTGAATATTCCTCTATGAAGTTTTTAACCGTCCTTTGCAGGAGCATCGTAGCGTTGGGGATATGAACGTCGCTTTCAAGGGCCATATTGACCTCGACTGAAATGGAGTCCTCATTTCCCAGCACGTTTGTCTTAATGCTCGCGATGCCGCTCAGATCCCCTATTGCGCGCTTTACGAGCGAATCCATCGCTTGTATCGAAATGCGAACATTGCCATTTTCATTGTCGCTTAGCGATACGCTCGAATTGTCGAGGGAACCGCGTCGTCCAAAGGCGGCGCGCAACAGCGCGTAAGACCATATAAGCATACCTATCGCCGCGATTGCGACGGCTATTACGGGTCCCGCCCCGCTATTAAGCGTTATGACGTAGTTAAACACGTGGATTTCCATTCCGCTGTATATGGCTACGGCGGCCATTATTGTAATAATGGCGCCTAAAATGGCATACGCGGCGATCAACGTTCTGTTGAGCGTACTTATCCTGTTTTTCAAAGCATACCCTCCTATATTAAGGTTACAGGACGCTGCCGTCCGGATCGTCCTTTACTTCCTCCTCATCGACAGTCGGTTCCTGCGCGGTATCCGCGTCTTCGTCCTGATTCCGCGAAGTTTCTTCCGACGCGCTTTCTAGCTGCTCGTGTTCGCTTTTCTGCAAAAGCGCCCGTTGCCGCATTTCGATTTCCGCGGTCGCGCGGTTTTCACGGTCGAAGCTTACGCCCTGAACATGAACGTCGACGTTTGTCACCTCGAGTCCGCTCATGGTCTCGACGGCTTTTTTTACATTCTCCTGTATATTGTAGGCAACTTCCGGAATGGGGCTTCCGTAGTCGATGACTATCGCGATATGAACGCAGACCTTGCCGTCCTCGACCTCTACCTTGACGCCCTTTGTCAAATTGCGCGTACCCTGTCCGCGCCTGTTGAGTATATCGGCGAAGCCTCCGCTCCCGCCGGCCATGCTGGCTACGCCGTCAACCTCGGCGGCAGCCAGTCCCGCGATTGTGGCTACGACTTCCGTGGCAAATGAAACGGTACCGTTCTGGCTTTCGTCAAGCCTTACGTTTGTAGACAAATTATCACTCATATGCGCTGCACCTCCCTAAGAGTGATGCTATTATAGCAGACATTTTCCAATTTCGCAACCGCAATTATAGAAAACCTTTTGAACCGCTTATTTTTTTCCGGTTACAGCCGCTTACACT
>JAUNBY010000063.1:3545-11595 GCA_030526935.1 Clostridia bacterium | reverse complement strand
CGGCTCGGGCGTCGCGAGGACGTCGGCGACTCCCGTCGAGACTATATCCAATTCGGATAGTTCGTTGGCGTTTTCAAGCCTGGTAACGTAGTTGTTGATTATAGCCCACTGTTGGGCGGATTCATCCGAAAGGGTCGAAAGAGAGGCGTCGCCCCTCGTCAACGCGGCCAAAGCGTCGGTCGTCGTCGCGGCGTCTATGGATTCCTGAATGGTCAAAAGCGTATTTATGAACTTCTCGTCGTTTTCCTTGAGCGACGAGGGGGTCAAAGCGCGTATATCCTCGCTCGCTCTCGCCTGAAGCGCCAGAGCCGTAGCGCCCGTCGTATCGTCGCGGAAGGCGGTTATGATGCTGGTTCTGTAATCGGTCGTCGTATGAGATTTTATCAGTTCCACGCCCGCCTCGAACAGTTCGTTGTCCACGCCTTCTATCTGATCCTGCGGCTGTATCATAAACGAAAGATATACCACGCCTCCGCCTATAAGCACGACTATCAGCGCCGCGACCAGCGCGCGACCTAACCAGATCCTGGATTTTCCGGATCTGCTTTTTGACGATCTCGCGGGCATTTTAAACGCTTTTCTTGCCTTCTTGACGGGACTATCCGCTTCTTCGTCCGTTACGGTTTCGATTACTCCATCCGCGCCGATTTCGCCGGAAACCGCGTCTTCCGGCAATTCCTGGCTTTCCTCGGCGCTTTGCGGGTATTCGTCGTCGGAGCGCTTTTTGCGCGAACGATTTTTCATGGCTTCGACGCGCTTTATATACTCTTCGACCTCGGGACTTATGCCGGTTTTCCTTATGGGCGTCACGGGCTTTAACTTGATATCAAGCTCCCTTGCAAGTATGGCCCTGGCCTGTTCGGAGTCCGGCGCGTCCTCCGGGACGCTTTCGAGCCTTTCGAGCGACTCGCGGTTGATTTCGTTGAGCTGTGGTCTTTCCGCAGCGGACGGCGCTTCGTTTGAAGCGGCGTCATCAGCGGCGCTTTGCGCTTCCGACGCGTCGGGCCGCGCCACGTCGTCGCCCGATTCCGGCGAAACAAAGTCGGGTCTTTCGTCTTTATCGGCGTCGTCAACTATGACGGGTCTGTACGCGGTGCGCGAATATACGTCATCTCCAACGCTTACGTTGCTGGTATAGGTGGTCTTGGTATACGGCGCGTATTTAACATTCGAGCGCGACTGACCGGCGACGGGTTCATATCGGGATTGCACAGACGTATGCCCGCCCATCTTGCTCTGGCCGATCTTTTCCCCGCAGTGAGGGCACATTTCCTGCGTCGCGTCGATAGTTTTGCCGCAATTACTGCAAAACATATATCGTCCTCCTCCCTGGAGCTATCAATTAGATTTTATCCTTTATTGCGCGATTCGTCAAGCATAATTGACGAAATATCAAAAAAAGCTAAATAGTTAAAATATACTTAACTTGATATTTTGTGTCAACTACGCGACCGGGTTCGCCGGAATTATGGCGTTTGCGTCGTCAGTGTCCGCAGCCGTCTGCGCCGCGTCGCCGCCGGCGTTGACCCCTGTGTCCGAAGCGGCTTCGGGTGCCGGCACGACTTCGCCGGTCGCGCCGTCCGCCTGGCTGGCAGGTGTAGGAATGACGAGAGCGGGTGTGGCCTCGACGCTTCCGTAAATACTCTGCCTTTCGTCCGTCGCCCCCCAATTAAGCGCGAAGGCTATTATTCCGACCATCGCCGCGACCGACACGACGGTCATGAGTACCTTTCCGCGAATGGGGCACCTCGTCCTTCCCCACAGCATTATAAGTCCCACGGGAGGAAGTATTACGCAAAGAATTATGGTTATCCACATCCTCCCGCTGGGCTTTTTGCGCCCCGGAACCTTAAAATTTGGCACGGTAGTATTTCTCAATCAAATCACCCCGCTTTTCTGTTAATCATAACAACACGTTCCTCCCCGAAGGTTTCCTTTAATAGTTCCTCGGCGTAGTCCTCCCCGATCCAAAGGTTTCTGGGCGCGTCGTACCTGCGCTTTTCCTCGCCTATTACGAACACCACCCTTATGAGTCCCGGCGTGGGCATGAGTATCTTCGCGGCCTGCTCGAGCTGATCGTCATCGTCGAGTCTGAGGCACAAAACCCTCGCGTCGGGCGTGGCGTCGGGCTTGGAAAAACGCCTCTCGCGCATACATTCGGGGATTTCGACCGGGGCTTTATCGTCGGCGGTATCTGATATGGCATAGTCAAAGCCGTTTTCAGACTCGTCGGGATTTTCGTCCATGCCTCTGATGGAATCTATGAGAATCTTGGGCGGCTCGTCCTCTCTGATGGAAAGCTTTCCCGTCGCGAGCACGGCTTTGTTTACCTCGAGCTTATGGACTATGCGGTCGTATACCTTGGGGAACACAAGCCCCTCTATGGTTCCGTACAGATCTTCCAGTTGCACAAAGGCCATTATGCTTCCCGACTTCGTGGCCTTCGTGTTCACCTGCGCTATAAGCCCTCCGATGGTCGTGCGAACGCCGTCGAGAATAAGCCCGTGGTCGGCTTCCTCGCAAAACTGCGTAAGCTTCTGATAATCGTATTTAAGGGTATCGAGCACTTTTCTGTACTCGTCGAGCGGATGGCCGGATATATATACCCCCGTCATCTCCTTTTCCATAGAAAGGAGCAAACGGCTCGGGTACTCGCGCACCTGCGGAAGGACGGGCTTTATTTCCTCCTCGTCGAGATTGAGCATGTCAAACATCGACACCTGTCCGGTGAGCGTCTTCTTCTTCGACTTTGACGAGGCGTCCATGGCCGGTTCAAACGCCGCCATTTTCTGCGCCCTGTGACCCGGAAGCGAGTCGAGAGCGCCCGCCTTTATAAGCGACTCCACGCACCGCTTATTTATGACGCCCTCCGGAACCCTGTCTATGAAGTCGAAAAGGTCTATATACGGCCCGTTCAAATCGCGCTGCGAGGTCAGCGCGGCAACCGCGCCGTGTCCCACGTTTTTAACCGCGCCCAGGCCAAAGCGTATCGCGCCTTCGTCCACGGTAAACTTGTCGCCGGAACGGTTTATGTCGGGAGGCAGCACTTTTATATCGTTTTTGCGGCAATACTGTATGTAAAAGGCGACCTTGTCCGAATTGCCGGTCACGGAATTCATCATCGCGGCCATGAACTCGACCTTGTAATGCACCTTGAGCCACGCGGTCTGAACGGCGACGACGCCGTAGGCGGCGGCGTGGGATTTGTTGAAGGCGTAGCTGGCGAAGGCGGTCATTTCCTCGAACAGCCTTTCGGCTACCTCGGCGGGAATGCCATTTCGAACGGCACCCGGAACCTCTATATTCCCCTCGTCGTCGAGCTTGCCATTTATGAAATACTCCTTCTCGCGCGCCATCACGTCATGCTTTTTCTTGGACATGGCGCGCCTGACAAGATCGCTTCGGCCAAGAGAATACCCGGCCAGATCCCTGACGATTTGCATGACCTGTTCCTGATAGACCATGCAGCCGTAAGTCACCGACAATATGGGCTTGAGCCTCTCGTCGGCGTATGTGACCTTTTCGGGATTTCTCTTGCATTCGATATATCGCGGTATGGACTCCATAGGCCCCGGGCGGTAAAGGGAAATCGCCGCGATTATATCCTCGAAGTTCTCGGGCTTCATGTTCATGAGAAACGAGCGCATTCCGCTCGATTCAAGCTGAAACACTCCGTCGGTATCGCCGGAGGCTATCATTGAATAGACCTCGGGGTCGTCCAGCGGGATATCCTCGGGAGTCATTTCCCTTCCGGTTCCCGTAGCTATCATCTTGAGGCTGTCGCCTATGACGGTAAGCGTCCTAAGCCCCAGAAAGTCCATTTTTAAAAGCCCCAGAGCCTCGAGCGTACCCATGGGGAATTGCGTGGTTATGACGTCGTCGTTGGTCTGAAGCGGCACGTAATCGCTCACGGGCTTCGAGGTTATGAGGACGCCCGCCGCGTGAGTCGAGGCGTGGCGGGGCATACCCTCGAGCTTTTTGGCGGTGTCGATGAGCGTCTGAACGGCGGGGTCGTTTTCATAGGCGAGGCGAAGTTCGTTGTTGATGGACATGGCCTTGTCAAGCGTCATGTCCAGGGCGAACGGAACCATCTTGGCAACGACGTCCGTTTGCTGGTAGGTCATTCCGAGAACGCGGCCAACGTCGCGTATAACGCCCTTGGCGGCCATTGTGCCAAAGGTGATTATCTGTGCCACGTGGTCGTGTCCGTATCGCCGGGCGACGTATTCTATAACCTCGCCGCGCCTCTCGTAGTCGAAGTCGATGTCCAGATCGGGCATGGACACTCTCTCGGGATTCAAAAAGCGCTCAAAGAGGAGGTTGTATTTGAGCGGGTCGATGGAGGTGATGCCCAGCGAATAGGCGACTATCGACCCCGCGCCGCTTCCCCTGCCGGGGCCTACCAGAATGCCGTTTTCCCTGGCGTATCGTATGAAATCCCACACGATGAGGAAGTAATCGGCAAAGCCCATCTTTTCTATGACGCCAAGTTCGTAATCGAGCCTTTCGGCGGCGTCCTTTCGCCCGGGATAACGCTTTTCAAGCCCCTCGCGGCAAAGCCCTTTAAGAAAGTCCATGGCGTTCTGGCCGGGATCGAGCGGAAATCTCGGCAGATGCCGCGTTTCGAAGTCGAACTCGACGTTACAGCGATTCGCGATAAGGCAGGTGTTTTCAAACGCGTCGTCAAAGTCGGGGAACAATTGGCGCATTTCTTCCTCGCTCTTGACGTACAACTCGTCCGTCTTCATCTTCATGCGGCTTTCGTCGGACAGGGTTTTCCCGGTCTGTATGCACATGAGGACTTCCTGCGCCTGGGCGTCATCGCGATTTATGTAGTGGCAGTCGTTTGTTACAACCAGAGGTATGTCCAGTTCATTGGCGAGCCTTATAAGCCCCGGGAGAACCTGCTTGTCTTCGGGAAGATGGTGATCCTGCAATTCGATAAAGAAATTGCCCTTGCCATATATCTCCTCGTACATCCGGGCCATTTTCCCGGCCTCGCCGTACCGCCCGGAGAGTATAAGCTTGGGAATGTCGCCCGACAGGCAGGCGGACAGACAAATAAGGCCCTCGCTGTATTTGCGAAGGCAGTCGTAATCCACGCGGGGCCTGTAGTAAAATCCGTCGATAAACGCACAGCTTACGAGCTTTGAGAGATTTTTATATCCCGTCTGGTTTTCGCAAAGCAGTATAAGATGGCTGTAATCGCGCTCCTGCGCGGTTTTGTCGAGCATATTGGCGCAGACGTAGACTTCGCTCCCGATGACGGGATGAATGCCCTTTTTGCGGCATTTCTGATAGAAATCGACGACGCCGTACATCACGCCGTGGTCGGTTATGGCGCAGGATGTCTGCCCAAGCTCGACGAGCCTGTCCACCAGTCTGTCTATGGTGCAGGCTCCGTCGAGAAGGCTGTATTCGGTGTGAAGATGCAGGTGCGTGAACATACTTATCTCCCGCCTTCGGGCTTTACATATTTTTCGAGCGCTACGTTTCCCTCCGCGAGCATGGCGATTGAGAATTCGTCGGGATAGCCCTCCTCGTACACTACGCGCTTTATACCCGCGTTCACGATCATCTTGGCGCATATGACGCAGGGCTGATGTGTGCAGTAAAGCGTCGCGTCGAGTATGGACACGCCTATGCGCGCCGCCTGAATGATGGCGTTTTGTTCGGCGTGTATGGCGTAGCACATTTCCTGGCGGGTTCCCGAGGGTATCTTAAGCTTTCTTCTCAGGCATTCCCCGCGCTCAACGCACGTGGTAACGCCCGCCGGGGCGCCGTTATAGCCGGTGGTCAGAATGCGCTTGTCCCTCACGATTACCGCGCCTATCTTGCGGTTTTCCTGAAAGCAGCTTGCCCATCCGGCTATGACGTGCGCCATCTCCATGAACCTGTCGTCCCACTTATCCATCGAAAGCACCTTTGAAGCGCTCGCATACGTCGTAGTAGGATTCCACGGTTCCTATGTCCACGCACTCGCCCTTGAACATGTGAACGCGAACCTCGCGCCTTTTGTAAAGCCACTCCGGGAAGTGTCCCGGCGCGTCGGAATTGCCTCCCTCGTCGAGGTATTGCCTGATGAGGGGCAATGTATCGCGCCTGTAGAGGTAAAGGGCGTATATCGCGATGTCGGTTTTGGGGTTCTCGGGTTTTTCCTCGAGATCTATGACGCGTCCCGTCTCGTCAAGCGTCGCTACGGCGAAGCGCTTTAAATCGTCGAGCGAGGTTATATGAGTCGCGAGGAGAAGGTCTTTACCGTGGCTGAAAAAGTCATTGGTGAAGTCGTTCAGGTCGAACGTAAAAAAGTCGTCCGAAGCGGCGATGAGCAGATCGTCGTCGATGTTCCCCTTATCTATCGAAAAGGCTATGTCCCCTACGGCGCCCAATCGCGTGTCGTTGGTGTTCGTCCCGTCGTCTATGACGGCGAATTCAAGCGGGGCGTACTTTTCGTTCGCCGTTTTCGCCCATTCCTCGAACATTTGAGCAAACTTGGCGTTAGTTACGATATAGGCCTTATCAATTTGGCTCACGCTGCGAATTCTCGCGGCGAGAAAGTCCATCATGGTTCCGTTTCCTATGGGAAGCAGGCTCTTGGGCATATCCTTTGTCAGGGGGTAAAGTCTCGTGGCATATCCCGCCGCGAGTATCAAAGCTTTCACAGGCATCCTCCTTCGGTAATCTCGAACCATTTTCCCCCGAAAACATACGATACAATGTGAGAAGCGACTCACATCGACAAACCAGGGGAGGAATGATTATGTCGTTCTACAGCTATAAAAACGCCAACGCGAATTGCAGTCCCGGTACCGTGACAGGTAATATCTGCCAGGGTCTTACGGAGAAGATCTGCATTCAGGTTAAGAACGTCTACGACTCGTGTCTGCAACAAGAGCAACTCGACGATGTAGACGTAAAAGTAACGGATATTGTTCCGGTACTGCCCGATCCATGCGCGTGCCGGAGGACGTCTACTCCGTGCCGCTGCGACTGCACCGGGAACACTTGTTCCTGCACCTGCTCCAATTGTGGAAAGCTTACTTATCAGGACGTGGTCGAGAACGCGGAGCAAAGCCCTTGCCCGCTTCCGGTTCCATACGGGCAGTGGACGTTTGAGAGCTGCCGCTCGTCTACGACCAACGGCGCCATACGCGACCTTACGATAGAGCGCCTGTGCGACAGGCCGCAGTTTGCCCGCGTCAGGGGAACCGTCGATATTCCCATAGACGTACTGTTTACCGACCAGCGCTGCCAGGAATGGATGGGCAAGGCCACGGTATCGGTTTCCAAGGACGTACTTCTCGCCATACCCGACGAATCGATAGTGCCTTTTACCCTCGAAAGCATGGTAAGCGCCATATGCGTAAGCGGCGAATATCTGGGCGACTGCGAGTTTGAGATAACGATATGCGTGACAGTCGTGCTCAAGATACTGGCCGAGGTGGAACTCATGGTTCCGTCTTACGGATTTTGCGAGGTGCCCCCGTGCGAGGAATACGCTGAAAATGTCTGCGACGAATTTTTCAGCCTTCCATTGTTCCCGCAACAGTCGTGCTCGTGCGGAACGGCCGAAACCTCGAGCGTCTACAACTGTTCGACAACCTCGACAAGCGCCGCCACGAGCGCGTGTACGACTTGCCAGACGAGCACCTGTTCGAGTTGCGGAACCGCGTGCGTGGGCGCGTGCTCTCAATGCCCGAGATGCGGCTGCACTATGACGCTTAACAGTTAACACCACGTGGCGCGCCCAACGGCGTGGGGCGCGCCGTTTCTCATTTGCGGGCAGATGGGACGCGATCGCGGCGCTTGGAAATTGCGCCGGCGATTAAGGAACAATCGCAAACTGACTTTTACAACGACCCATGTCCCGCACCCGCGTCGCCGGCTAAAAAACCATGGGCGGGGCGGTTGATATAGGCGTCGGAGAAGCGGCATTACAGTACGTTACAAAAGCCCGACGCCATTTTATCCCAAATTCTATTGAATTGCGTTTCGACGCCCTTTGCCGCGCTGAGACGCCGCTTATCGCGGCATCCCCGCGCGGTTCTTT